>JANWKP010000037.1 GCA_025451315.1 Nitrososphaerales archaeon
TACAATGGAATTCTGCAGTGTTTTAAAATACGTAATAGTTGATCTGCTAGTCTAACATATTTGGATTGTTGTTTGTTCAATAATTGATGGTAGAATGTTGCTAGCTATGATGGTTTCTACAGAGCCGACTATTCTATAATAATTAAATAATTAAATAATTTGTATAAAATTAAAGATATTATAATAACAATGTGAAAATACTTTAAAACGACTACTCCGAATCACAGGGTTCATGACAATAGTCATAATCTTCTATTATTACTCATACCGTCAATAGTAGTTGGTAATGGCTTTTAACTTTTGAATAACTAAATAAATCAATTACTCTAGTAATATAGATATTGATTACTCAAATCTTACCTTGCAAAATTCTATAAAAATTTATTTGATGGATCTTTTAAAGAATTGAGATCTTTTAAAATTCGTTCCATTGATACCCCTGGTCACTACAATATCCTTTCATTATATTCCTCTCTAATCAAATAGGGTATAGAAGCCTTAAAAACTGCATATACATAATCACCTATAACAATTCCAAGATCTTCAGAAGCAGATCTGGTTATTCTTGAAACAATATTCATTTTACCAGATTTTAGATATACATCAATCATGTTATCTTCTTTAACCATAACCATATCCATTATCTTTGCAAAAACTATATTTCGCGCACTAGTTTTTATTTTTTCTTTGCATAGTAAAATATCTTCATGTTTGACTATAACTCCAATTTTAGATTTAGGTTTAAAAGTTCCAATAGTATATAACATATTCAAACCTACTTTAAATTCAGTTAGATTGTTTTCACATTTAGTTACTTCTCCAGTTACATAATTCCCTGCAGATATTATTTTATTAAAAAATGGTGATGATGATCTAGTAGACAAATTAAGTATTTCTTCAAGCGTTCCTCTTTCTTCAATTTTTCCTCTATTCAGAAATGCGATTGAATCTGCTAATGCGTAAATATCCTCTTCAAAATGAGTAACATAGATAGTTGGAATTTGTTGCTTTTTTAATATACTTCTTAATTCTATTCTCAATCTATCTCTTGCTAGTAAATCAATATGAGAAAGAGGTTCATCTAGCAATATTACATTTGGATTTAAGACAAGAATTCTTGCTAGTGAAATTTTTTGCTTTTCTCCACCACTAAGTTCGTCTATTTTTCTATTTAACAAATGATCAACATCTAGATCATCAATAATTTTTTTTATAGTGGCAATCTTTTCTTTAGATTCTCGTTCCTTTCTTCTTAATCCAAAAAGAATGTTATTATAGACATTTAAATGAGGAAACAATGATGGATCTTGAAAAACATATCCTACTTTTCTTTGCTCTATAGGTTGATTGATAATCTCTATATCATTTAAGATAATTTTACCATTGTCAGGTCTTAAAATTCCGGCGATTAAGTTGATAAGAGTAGTTTTTCCACTTCCTGTAGGACCTAATATAACCATAACATCTTTATTATTTACAGTAAGACTTAGAGGACCTAGTTGGAATTTTCCAAAGTTTTTTGTAACGTTAATTAACTCTAATACCCTCTAGTAGATGATCACCAACCTAATTTTAGAATCTGTTGTCTTCTTATCAGCACAAATACTGTTAATGCAACAAGTGCTATGATAATGACCAAAATGATTCCTGCAACAGAATTTCTTATTCCACCTATTGCATTGTCTTCAAAGATTTGAATAGAGACAGTATGAGGATTGTATGCCATCATCATTGTGGCACCTAATTCACCAATTGATCTGATCCATGCCATTAATAAACCAACGAGTATTCCTATCTTGGCTAATGGAAGATATACACTAAAAAATACTTGCCATTTCTTTTTTCCTAATGTTCTCGCCACGATCTCATATCGTTCAGGAATGGATTCAAAAGCAGCCTGTGTGGGAAGAATCAGGAAAGGTGAAGCAACATAAGTTTGGGCTATAACGACTCCAATAACTGATTGTGTAAAATCTACTGTGACTATTTTTCCAAGTAATGAATAAGGACCAAACACCCCCAAAAGCATTGTTCCACTAGCAAGTGGAGGAAGAACTAGAGGAAGTATAACAATCATTCGTATTAGAAATTTAGCCTTAAATTGAAATCTTGCCAAAACAAATGCTAATGGGATTCCAAATATAGAAACTAGTATAGTTGAAATAGTCGCTGTAGTCAAACTCAATATAACAGAATCTTGTATTTCGGTCCGTTTCAGCGATTCTATCAAATTAGCTGGTTCTATTACAAATAGGAATCCAAAAAATGGGTATATAATATATAATACAAGGATTAGCACAAGAACATAAAAGACAATATTAAATCCAGATATGTCTGGTTTTCTTAAAGTGTAATTAACTATAACAATCTCACCATCATTAGTCTAGAAATACTAATTATGTTCTTGAACCAGGGACAAAATTTCTGGTTTCAGTTGATGTATATCTCCTTGTAAAATTGGTTTTATAGGACTTAGCCCAACTTGTTCTAAAATCTTCTTTCCATTTTCTGATAACAGAAATTTGACAAAAGAGACGGCACCTTCTATGTTTTCAACTGTATTTGGTATAGTAAATGAAAAAAATATTAGATTACCAGAAATGGTTTCACCAGTTCCTAACTTGTAGGATATTTTATTATAAAAATTTGTATAATTGGGTTCGCTTAGATTAATTTGATCTGGAAGTGTGATATAAGGGAGACCTTTTGCTATTACTTCATGTTTATAGGCAGCAGTTGCATCAATTTGTCCAGAGTCCAAAATAGACTTTAAGATTTCTTCAGGAAAAATTTGCTCTTTGTTTCTATCTTCGCCTAAAATCTTATCTTTAATTGTGGAATCATTGTAGTAAATATTTGCTAATTTTGCAGCAATGACTGTATAGTATCCTTTAGGATCTAGTTCAGGATCAGTTCTTCCAAATTTGAGTTCTTCTTTCCCAAGAACCTGATACCATAGTATCTCACCATTACTAGCCTTCACCAGATCTGAAGCAAAAGAACTTTGTGGATTATATGCAATTACAAGTTCAGCAGATCCAAACTTTACAAGCCAATTGGCTAATGGAGGAGTATGATTAATTAGTCTCTCGATTGGAGTTGTATCAGCGCTAACAAATACATCAGGCTTTCGAAATCCATCCAAAATCATGTTGGAAATCTGCACAGAACCTTTCCCTTCCCCTATGAAATTATATCCTGTTAGGTTCTGAAATACTGATTTAATCTCATTTTCAAAGATGTTGACTAGGGAACCTGCATACATAACGGATACATCTTTATCAATAGTATTGGTGGCGTTTAATTCCTTTATGCTAAATGAAAAGAATATAAAAAAAATAATCGGTAAAAAAATTGCAGATAAAAGTATAGTTTTTGAATAAAATCTAGTTATATTGATAAACATACAAAAATATTCTTTGTCCTATGTATAAGTAAATCTATTTTGATAATGATTTACAATATAATTTGAATAATGAATGCTAAGTTTATACCATTAGATTATTAATTAATTAATTTTTATATTTTATGGTATAATGATGATATGATATATAATCACTAAACTGCCTCTATAAAATGTCCATAGGCCATAGTCTGCTTTTCTTCATGCTGGTGGTATAATTGGATCTAGGCTAGGAGCCTTCAAATCTGATCATAATAAAATTAATAATAGGAATTTTAGTTCCATTAGCAGCCATTAATCTTGCTACAAGATTATTCAAATAATTGATCAAATAAAGTCTATAGGGTTTCTAGATGCAAAAGAAAATCCAGAAAGTAAATTTACTTGTATTTCACTTCCCTTTTCAATACTTGTTATTTTTTCTGGTATCATTACATAACCATTTGCCCTAGTCATAACTGTCATATTTGAGGTTTCTCCAATTATTGGTTCAGCATTTATCCTGTTGTTAGATTTTGAAATTGATAAATGGACATACAATATTTTTACAAAATGTTGAAATTTATTTCTTGCCTTCCAATTATCAGAAAGTTGAGCATTGATAGTAGTTTTGTTATTATTAGATAATCCAATTAATGACCTGATTAGTGGTATAGCCAATACAATGCAAGCATTAACAGCTCCTTGTATAGGTCCAGGTAATATAATGATAGGTTTTGATTTTAATATAGCAATTTTAGTTACTCTTCCTCTATCCAGTTTAATACCCTCTGCGAGAATTCCAGGTTTTCCAATAGAATTTATAGAATCTGCAATATGATCTTTATGTCCTACAGAGGATCCACCTATTGTAACAATAATATCATTTTGAGATATTGCGTATTCTATCTTTTTTTTGACTGCTTTAATACTATCTGATGTTATTCCTAAATCAATAGGAATTCCTCCAGCTGCTTCTATTAATGAGGAAATAATTTGACTATTAGTATTTAGAACTTTTCCGTATTGAATAACATCATCTATATTATTGGTTAATTCACTACCAGTAGGAATTATGCCAACTCTCGGTTTTTTAAATACATTTAGTTTTTTAATACCAAGTAAGTTTAACAAAGCTATATCTTGGATACGAATTAAATGCCTTTTTTTAAGTAATAATTTATTTTTAGAAATATCCTTTCCGATAGGAGATATAAATGATCCTATGGGAAATTCCGAAAAAATTTTAACCGATTTATTGAATAAATTAAATTGTGCATATTCAATAGGAACAACTGTATCCGAATTTTTAGGTAAATACCCTCCAGTTGGGATTCTGGCTGCATGTCCTGATTGTAAAGGTTTAATTTTAGGATTTCCTAGTTTGATATCATCTATTACTTTCAGTGTTATTGGTTTCAAATTTGTAGCTCCTATTAGGTCATCATGAAGAACAGCAAAACCATCCATGTGTGAAGAATCATATTTCGGAATATTGCTTGATGAAATAATATTGTTATATAGAATTCTCCCTAATGCCTCTTTAGTATCTAATTTTTCAGACATTGGCTGAATAATAATATTTTTCCTTAATTCGATAAATGCTGTTTGAATGGATAAATATGAATTCGATCTTCTACGCATAATACTATCAAAGTAAAAGCAATATAATATGTTCTTTAAACTTTTAGTTTAAAATATGCAATTCTTTTTGAATCTGTCAAATAATCAAAATAAAGTATCAATATTTGTAATAACAATTTTTAAAAAACTTTAGTAATCAAATGGTTGATTGAATTTTAATGTTTATAACATATATTATTAAAAAAATAAATTATTGTATGAATTTAAAGGTAGGTATTGCTATTGCGTATTCAAATTAATAGTATTCTTTAAATAATATTTTTAAATTTACTTAAATGATGAAAGAAAAAGAATTTACATATATTCAAATTATATCATTAATAATCTTTGTTTTTGTATTAAATTTGATAAATTCAGTTTCTTTCAAAGTATTAGCTTTAAATGAAAAGCCTATCACTACTATTCAATATGAAAATGAGTTAGTGAATGGAAATAATAGCATGATGTTACCAGGAAGCAACATGACTTTTGGTTCATCACTAGATAACGCTAAAATGCATTTAATGGAAGCTATTGTGGATATTGAGGATAATAATATTGATGGAGCGCTAATGCAATTGAATATGACTAGTAAGGATATCAAGATGCACGAACAAGAGATGGCAGATATGATGCTAATGATGAATAAGATGAAAGAAGTTGATAAAAAATAAAATAGATAATGAGAACGTTTCTTCAAATATAAAAAAATTATAATTTGAGTTCAAATAGTACAGAACACTTTTACTTTGGTTAATGGCGCTTATTTCTAATCAAATAATTTATCTGTAAAATACAAAAAAAGAAAACTTAAATCATTTATCCTGTAATAAAATATGTGTCAAAAAGACATAGTTTACTTTTATTTTCTTTCTCGGCAGGACTTGTTGTAGGGCTTGTATCTATATCTATATCAATCATTCTCAAAGTATTTGCTGGTGGGTTATTTCTGCCAGAACTTGCTTCACAAACATTATTTTCACTAACTCCTGGAGAGTTTGAATCTCAAGCAATAGAAACTTTGGGTCCCCTTGCTAAATATTCTACTTTTATAGCATCGATAATAATTACCACAATAATCTTTGGTATATTTGGGATTCTTTTAAATAAATTATTTTATAAATTCAATTTAAACCAATACATACTAAAGTTTGTATCTTCTTTCACATTAACTTATGGAATTTTAATTTTAATTTCTATTTTAATGGTAACAATAATTCAAGTTAGAAGTGGATCTCAAACAATTTCAATTCAACTTGTCATTCTTTCTTTGATTCCATCACAAATAGTATATGGATTGATTCTTCCATTATTCTTGAGAAAACCAAAAGATAAAAATAATAAAGTACTACAGCCATACCAACAACCACAACCAATTAATGAAAATATTAAAGAGGAGAAAAATTATAATAGAAGAGACTTTCTTCGTCTTTTGTTTGCATCAGTTATTTCCATTCCAATAATATATTTTGGGTTAAATCGGTTGTTTTCACCACTACAAGATACTGAACAGCCACAAATTCAATCTAATATTTCGAGTTTATTGCTATCACGATCACCACAACAACAACAATCAGGATCAATACCAACTGAATTTAAAGATCCATCACTTGCACCATTACTTGGTTCGGAAATAACACCAACATACCTTTTCTATAGAATAGATATAAATCCCATTGTTCCTGAAGTGGATGCGAATTCTTGGAATTTGGAGATTAAAGGGATGGTTGATAATCCATTAAAATTAAGCTATGAGGAAATAAGATCTATGCCTGCAATTGAAGAATTTGTAACCCTAGAATGTATAAGTAATAAAATAGGTGGAGACCTTACAGGTACTGCATTATGGAAAGGAGTCCGACTCAAAGATTTTCTTGAAAAAGCAAAAATTGCTCCTAGTGTAAAATATATAGTATTTCGATGTTCTGATGGTTATGATGTGGGAATACCATTATATAAAGGACTAATGGATGATACAATATTAGCATATGAAATGAATTTAGTTCCATTAACATCTGAGCATGGATTTCCTCTTAGAGCTATAGTGCCAGGCTTATATGGGATGATGAATCCAAAATGGATCACTGAAATAGAATTAGTTGATAAAGTGTATGAAGGATACTGGCAAAGAAACGGATGGACAAATATTGCTGGATATAATACTGGATCATCTATAGTTATACCTGGTCAAGCTCCAATAAGACATAGATTCAGAGGTTTGGATGAAATTCCTTCTTACACATCAAATGACAGAGTACCAATTGCAGGAATAGCATTTGGAGGAGACAGAGGGATTTCAAAGGTTGAAGTTAGCATTGATGGTGGTAAAACATGGAAAACCGCTAAAATCAAAGGATCTCTTTCTCAATATACATGGATATTGTGGACTGCAGGATTTATTCCAAAAGAAGGAGTAGACAATTATAAAATAGTAGTAAGAGCTACAGACAAAAAAGGACAAGTTCAAACTTCCGAGTTAAGAAAACCATTCCCAGATGGAGCAACAGGATATCACACAATCAGTGTATAGAATAAGGATAAATCATTAAAGGTTTTTAACCTATGTAAATGCACTCAATAAAAATAGACTAGACTATTAAAAGCAGTATCTTTAATGATATAACTATTTCAACAATTGATAGATATTATCCTAAAGTTTTATTAATCTATTGCATAAATCTTGGTAGATTGTTGGGACTATCAAGAAAATATAAATACAGTGTAGCCATAGTCTGAAATAGTCGATAGATGTATATTTGAATTTTACTTCAGTTAAAGTTAATATCTATTCCACAATATTACTTCTCTATGGGAGAGGTTATCGATCCTAACAGAATGAGAAATGATAATTCTATAAGAGGAGGGTTAGTAGTCTGCGCAATACCTAATTGTCCTAATCAACCAACAAATCAATGTTCTCTTTGTTCACTTCATTTTTGTTATGAACATATAAAATCACATGTTCATCCAAGTGAATTCCCACCTGTACAAAAGAAAAAGGAAGATATCGATAATAGAAAGTAATAAATTTTATTAATTTTTAATATAGCAATTTCATAACGTATTAAATATTATCTTATGCATATTAATAACATTGTGAGTAGTCATAATAATATTACAATAGTTAATAATAATAATGATGTTCCATTATGCTCAATTTGTAATAATGACTTTCAAACAGTTTCGGATCCTGAATCAGGCGAAATTATTTGTAATATCTGCGGTATAGTCTTATCTGAAGAAAAAAAATTACCTTTACATCCAAGAGTTCAAGAGGAGATGACTGTTATTGGTCATGCCAATACAACAACAAATACAAATTTACAATATAATGAAAATAATAATAATAATAATATTTTATTCAATATTGAATCTTGTACAACTATTGGAAAATCAAATGTAGATGCGATTGGAAAAAGAATTAGTAATGATATGCAAAACAGAATAGATAAATTAAGAATTTTGGAGAAGAGAACTAGATACATTAATCAAAAAGATAGAAACTTAAAGTATGCTTTTACGAAATTAAATAATATAAAACACAAACTGGGACTATCTAATACTATAGCAGAAAAATCCTTTTATTTATATAGAAAAGCCTCATCATTAGGATTAGTACAAGGAAGAACAACAGAAGGAATCTTATCTGCAGCAATATACTTAGCATGTAAAGAATTTGGAACTCCAAAAACATTGAAAGAGATTTCCGATATAGCTAATTTGAAAATTAAAAGTATTTCAAAATATTCTAGACTTCTTATTTTTGAACTTGATTTAAAACCTATACCAGTAATAGATCCAATAAAGTGTATTATAAAGATTGCAAATAATCTAAAATTAGACGAAAAAACAAAACATAAAGCAATTAAGATAATGAAAGAAATAATGAAAGAAGAGATTCATGTTGGAAAGAATCCATTGTCAATTGCAGCATCAATAATATATGCAGTATGTAAAACAAAGGAAGAGAATGATAAAACTCAACTAGAAATAGCAAATTCTGCAGATATATCTGCAGTAGTAGTAAGAGAAAGATATAATGATTTAATTGATAAAGTTAATTTACAACAACTGATTTAATAAATAAATTTAAATTATTTTTGGAATTATTAAAGATACCAGAAAGACTCAACTATTAATATTTCATTTCTTATTCGATTTATTCCATTTTTGAGTATTGGAAATTTCGTTCAATATATCATATATAATTTCTTGTATTTCTCCTCCCCTATATTATTCATCTTAATAATGCGAAATTGAGTTTTACAGAAAAAAAGCAAAAAGTATGAAAATACATAATTTATTTTATCAAAATTATAGTTCTACAGATATCGACATAAGTTATGTACTTATATTTGCAAGTCGAATAGTTTAATATGTTACTTTCCTAACCTATAATATATTAATAGTAAGGTATTTTGGATGATAAATGTACGAGATTAACATCTTTAGAAGTTGATAATTGTTTTTTCTATTGAGTATTTTAAACATCGTGTAACATGTAAGTAGGTTAAAAGACAGTTATGGATTGGGGTCTATCTGAGGAGATGGTTACCAATCCATACCCAAAAACCTTTTTTTGGGAGCCTTTATCTAAAACAAGTAATGTGAACTATAAATTTAAAAATTTCGTTGTTTATATCTCTAAAATAATTCTATAACACTCAAAATTAACACCCATCTACAACACCAGATGATTCAACACAACCCTAATTTATCACATATTGATCTCTCAAACCTTCCTGTATTCTCTTCAGCTTTTTTCTGTCAAGATCATCATAATCTTCTTTACAATTTAGCACATCGTCTTGATGTATATTAGATAAATAACAACAAAATCATAAATAAAAATAAAATTAAGAATAAATTATTAATTTTTTGACCAGTAAACTACATTTTCTTCATTACATTTACTGCATGTATATTTCGCTGATTTATACCGACTAACTAAACTTCGTAGATATACTTTTAGCTAACTGTTATCTATAGACATCATTGTAATTGCGCCATACTAAACTAGACAAGATATACAAACAGGAATCTAATCCAGATGTTAAAGAAA
>JANWKP010000038.1 GCA_025451315.1 Nitrososphaerales archaeon
CCTCTTGCTAAAGATGTCAATCTCGAAAAATTGGCTGATATATCCCATGGATTTGTAGGAGCTGATTTACAGTCTCTATCAAAAGAGGCAGGAATGAGATCTCTGAGGAGAATACTTCCAAATATAGATTTGTCAACTGGAAATATACCTAGTGAGACTCTCCGTCAGATAATAGTAACTATGAACGACTTTATGGACGTTATTAAAGAAATGGAGCCTTCTGCAATGAGAGAAGTCTTTGTCGAGGTACCTGATATTAGCTGGAATGATATCGGAGGGTTAGCACTCATAAAGCAAGAGATGCAAGAAGCGGTTGAATGGCCGCTTAAATATCAGGGAATATTTACATATGCAGATGCTATGCCTCCAAAAGGGATCTTGCTGTATGGTCCACCAGGAACCGGTAAAACCTTAATGGCAAAAGCTGCAGCAAATGAAAGTGAAGCCAATTTTATTAGCATTAAAGGACCTGAGCTATTATCCAAATGGGTAGGTGAATCAGAAAAAGGAGTTAGAGAAATATTTAGAAAAGCTAGGCAAGCAGCACCATGTATCATATTTTTTGATGAAATAGATGCTATCGCTCCTAAGCGAGGAGGAGATTTCGGCGATTCTCACGTTACAGAGAGACTGATAAGTCAACTACTTACTGAACTTGATGGATTAGAAATCTTAACAAATGTATTAGTTATAGGTGCAACGAACAGACCTGATATTGTAGACCCTGCATTGTTAAGACCTGGAAGATTTGATAGACTACTTTATGTTCCACCTCCAGACCGAGATTCAAGAGTACAAATTCTTAAAATTCATACAAAAAAGAAGCCTTTGGATGAGGCTGTCGATATAGAAAAACTAGCAGATCAAACAGATGGATATACTGGGGCTGATATTGCATCACTATCATCAGCAGCAGTAATGCTTGCTTTACGAGAACATGTATCCAAGTATAAAGACCCAAAGGAGGCAGAAAAGCATAAAGATGAATTGAAAATACAGATGAAACATTTTGAGGATGCAATGAAGAAGATTCGACCACTCTCTACCCAAGAATTGAATATGTACAAGATTATAGCAGAACAATTTGGGAAGCCAGAAATTGCATCAAAAACAAAAGGACCAGAATTACAAAAAGGATTTATATCTTAATTTTTATTCTTAGGGATGCAATTAAATATTTACAAACTATCATTTAGTTATATATGATTTATCATATTTTTATTTCTAGTATATTAACCAGGTTTACATCATATTAATTTAAAATAGAAAACCTGTACTGATTTAATTTTAATGACTTTAGAATAGCTTATATCTATATCAAATGTAAGAAACAAATAGCTAAGTAATAATTTATAATGATAAAATTCCATTTACTGATATATAGACATCATATTCATAATGATATGAGCTAATTTGATATGAGCTAATATGGTAAATACATCAAATTTTTCAAATGATTAAATTATACCATCTTTTTTTTAGTTGTAATTCAAATTCTCTTACAAAAAGATTTGCAAACACCTACAACCATTTAAATGGAAAAGTGTTATTTTCATTTTGATATCATTCTTCTGGTTAATACTCAACGTTAATCGTCAACAATAGTAAATTGATAATTTACTATACAAATTTAAAACAAATTAGTCATTAATATTAAAACTAATGATAAATATACACGAAAAATTAATAGCAATAAAAAGAACCTATTATATCATCGATTATTTACAACGATTTATATAAGATATTCCCAAGTTTTCTAGTATATGCTATCCTTGAAGTTTAAGACAATCAATCCTGCAACTGAAGAGATTATTAATGAATATGAAAATATGTCATACGACCATTTAGATAATATTTTAATGAATGCGAAAAATGCATTTGTTTTATGGAAAGAAGAATTCAAGAAAAGATCTGATTATTTATACGCTTTTGCTAATCAATTTAGAAAGAACAAGGACAATCTCGCCAAAACTGCAACTCAAGAAATGGGGAAACCAATTAGGGAATCGAAAACTGAAGTAGAAAAATGTGTATGGGCTATGGAGTATTTTGCCGATAACGGACAGATATTCATGACCGATGAAGTTATCAATACTGACGCAAGAAAGAGTTTCATAACATTTGAACCTTTAGGTGTCATTGCTAGTATAATGCCTTGGAACTTTCCCTATTGGCAGGCATTACGCTTTGCAGCACCTTCATTAATAGCAGGAAATACTATTGTACTTAAACCAGCCAGTGCGACTATGCAATGCGGATTAGAAATTGAGAAGATATTTAGAAACGTAGGATTACCTAAAGGTGTTTTCCAAACTGTAATTGGTAACTCAACTGTTGCTGAATATCTGATCGATTCAAAGAAAGTAGATGCCGTAACATTTACTGGGAGTGTTCCAGTAGGTTCCAACGTCGCAAAGAGGTCTACGTCTCATCTAAAAAAATGTGTATTAGAATTGGGAGGCAGTGATCCCTTTATAGTATGTGATGACGCTGATATAGACAAGGCATCCTTGGGTGCAGTAAAGGGTCGATTTATAAATTGCGGTCAAAGCTGTATAGCAAGTAAGAGATTCTTTGTTGTGAAAAAAATAGCCAATGAATTTATAGAGAAATTCGTTCAAAAAACTGAAAATCTTCGTGTAGGAGATCCCCTAGACGAATCAACTGATATAGGTCCTATGGTAAATCTCCCAAGTCTCGAATTTATAGATAAAGTAGTTCATGATTCAATTAAAGACGGAGCGGAACTGTTAGTTGGAGGAGAAAGAGTAGGTAAAAAAGGCTATTTCTACAAACCCACTATTCTAAAGGATGTTTTTCCTGGTATGAGGGTCGTTGACGAGGAGACTTTTGGGCCAGTAGCTCCAGTAACAATTGTTGACGACGAGCGAGAGGCAATTAGATTTGCAAATGATTCTGAATTTGGTCTTGGTGCTAGTATATGGACACAAGATCTTGACAAGGCCGAAAGACTATCTAGACGAGTACAATCTGGAATTGTAACAGTTAATAATGTTGTCATGTCAGATCCACGAGTTCCCTTTGGTGGAATTAAAAATAGTGGTTTTGGTAGAGAATTGTCAAAATATGGAATACTTGAGTTCGTTAATATAAAGTCAGTAAGATTTTATGACCAGTTAATAAGAAATCATCATGTGGAATAATAATAGTAATAACGTAATTTGTAATGATATTAACTAATAAATAACCTACTCTAATAGTGTCTCCAAGAATAAAATATATTTAAAAAGTATAAAGTAAATTATTTTACCCTTTTTCTCGAAACTGAAACAATCACTTTATAGTAACACATAATTTCAAAATGTACTTTATAGTTTGATCAAAACTTTTATTTTTCTGTCATAATATTGATATATGTAATTTCAAGTTGTGAAAATTTTTATTCTATGATTTATATAACTTTGTATGAATATCAATAAAACTCATAACGCAGATTTTAAAAATGAATTTAATGAATATACCGATGGGATAGATGAAGATTCTAATAATATAGAATTTATCCAAATACGATATACTGATGTTATTGGTAAATTTTTAGCTAAATATTTCCAAACTGATAAGGATCATATTTACGAAATTTTTAGAACGGGAATTGGTCTAGATGGATCTTCTGTAAGGGGTTTTTCAACAATAGATGAATCTGATATGTTATTACTTCCGGATAGGACTACTGAAAGGAAGATCGCCCTCTATAATAATAAACTAACAACAGTTATCGCTGACGTTTATAAAGGATTGAACGAAGGAAGATCATCCCGAGATCCAAGATATGTATCACAACTGATGGAAGAATATTTAGCTATGAATCAAATTACATGCCAGGTCGGTGCAGAAGTAGAATGTTTTATATTTGATGATATAGTTTTTTCTAACGATTTCGCTACATCATCCATTGAAACTAGTGAAAAAAATTCAATAGGAAAAAAGCTGTCAAGTCTACCTTCGAATACTTATCCAACAAATGTTTCTATCTTATCATCAGAACAAGTGGGACATGGAAAATATCCAATACGACCAAAATCAGGTTATGATACCACTCCTTTTCAGGATTCATTAATAGATTTTAGGTTTGAAATAGCGAGAATATTAAAAAAATATTACTCTATAGAAGTAACTAATTTAAATCATGAAGTAGCGAGTCATGGTCAAATTGAAATAAATTTTATGCATGATATTCTTACAAAAACTGCTGATAATGTTCAGTTATACAAAGATGTAGTGCGAAATGTTGCAAAAAGATACAACAAGATTGCAAACTTTATGCCCAAACCTATATTTGATGAGAATGATCCTACGAGAGGAGATAACGGCTCGGGGATGCATGTAAGTGTGAGCTTTTGGAAAAAATCTACTTCACCAACCAACAATTCGAATATTTTCTACGATCCAGATGATTCTTATGCAGAATTAAGTCAGGTAGGAAGATATTTTATAGGTGGGTTACTTGATCATGCTTCCTCTCTTTCGTCCATAGTTACACCAACTGTTAACTCATACTATCGGATTATTCCTGGATTCGAAGCACCAGTTTATTTAGCATGGGCACGCGGGAATAGATCTGCAGTTGTAAGAATACCAATAAATGTTAAAGGGAATGATTCCTCAAAAAGAATTGAATTTAGAGCTCCAGATCCCTCAGCAAACTCATATCTTGCATTTTCAGCAATAGTGGCGGCTGGATTGGATGGGATTAAGAAAAAAATTGATCCTGGCAACCCGATTAATGAAAATATTTATAAAATGTCAGATCATAAACGTTCAACTTTTGGAATAAACATGCTTCCATCTAGTCTGAATGAAGCATTAATGTCGTTGAAAAGTGATTCTGAATATTTGAATATATGTTTTGAACGGCCCCTTATAGAAGTATATATTAGTCTAAAATTACAAGAAATAGCTGAAATAGGTAATGATAAATCAAAACTTAAACAATTTCTATATTATTATGATGTTTAAGTCTACATATTAGAAAATAATTATTGTAATCCATCAATGATGATCTTTAAGATAAAATATTCTTAAAATCTATAAAATAATTACTAAATTTTTAATAAATATCTAAGAATTTAAGTGACAAGATCGAATATAGTAATCCATTAAAGATTAAATAAAAATAAAGTTATTCGTTGTGATCTTTTCTATAGAATACTTATAATAAATGAAATCTATCAGTTTGTACTATGTGTTTCATGACTGAAATACTAGAGAAAGAAGAAATACAAAAGCCTAAAAAACTGGAAAAAGAAAATAAATCTAAGCACGAAGAAAAACCAATCATAGTAAATGCTGCATAAAAACATCTTAATTATTTTTTATTTTTTTACAAAAGTAAATTGAATATCAAATAAAGTTTATTAGGCGTAAAACGATTAGTTGATAATAGTATTTAGTGGAATTATGATTTATCTGTTTATAGTATTTATAAAAATGAACTCCTTATTCTCAGTATTAATATTTCTGTAGAACAACTAAAAAAAAATATTCATTCTACTAAGGTAATGAAGTCTACCAAAATAAAAAAAGCTTATTCTCTAGATTTTTTACATTATATCTTAATATAAAGAGATACCAACAAAGAACGACATAAAGTATGTATAGAAAACTATTGCTCTTCGCTGTTAGTATTAGGAAGATAAAACCTGCTCGATAAGTTTTTATGATCTACATGTAGGAATGAACGAATTTGTAGATGCGGGTTAGTGTAAAATAAAGGACCAATCTAGTATTGGGCATAATAAACAAATTTTCCAAATATATAACTATAATATGGATTTGTATAGTCCCCTCATGATCTAATACGAATATTTATCGATTAGCTAATAGGGTCCTTTGAATATTTAATTTTCAAAATTAATAATATTGTATTTATGGCTACTGCAATAGAATTTGCTATGAGTATTACTAAATCATTTATTCCTATTCCATAAACGACCCATAAACCTAGTCCTATTATCAATACAATCACTAACCAAATTGAAACATCATCAGTTTTTTTTGATTTTATCGATTTAATTATTTGAGGAATACTACTTGATACTGCAAAAACAGTAGCCATGATGCCTATAAGAGTAACGATAATGGTTGGCAATGTTCGACTATGTGATATTATTTTTTATATTTCATTCTATCAGTAAGATCATACCACTTAAGTTAGAATAGATATTATTTAGACTAGATCAAAAAAATTATAGTCTAGCTCCAAATAGACGATCATTATTTTTTGGATAAAGGAGAACTAAATAATTCCCATGTGAATAGACTGGATAATGTATAGATACATGATAATAAAGCTTGAGCTTGATTTTGTCAATTAATACTGCTTAACTGATTTAAATGAGGACGTATATATGAAATACCTTGACTCTTAACATTGCAGTACTAGTAAAGCTTGAGCCTGATTTTTCAGAGGGTAGTGTTAGTTATAATCCTGACGGCACTTTGAACCGAGCTGAAACAAAGAGTAAATTGGGAGCTCATAGTGCTATAGCATCGCTGGCTGCTTTTTATACAAAAGTAAAATATGGGGGTTACATTTCAGTCTCTTCAATGGGACCTCCAATGGCAGAAATAGCACTGCAAGAAGCCCAATCAATTTGTGACGCTGATGAATTACATTTATATAGTGACCGGCTATTCGCTAGTGCTGACACTTTAGCAACAGCAGAGGTTCTACAACAAGGAATTAGGAAAATGAATAACGGAAAGGAAATGGACATTGTGTTTTCAGGGCACCGTGCTTCTGATGGTGAGACAGGACAAACTGGCCCTCAGACCGCATGGAAATTAGGATTTACATTTTTAGGAAATGTTATTGACTTTTCTGTGGATCTAAATAAAAGGTTTATTCTCGCTAAAAGACTTGTTGCATTGCCTGGTTTTTATGATATAGTTGAAGAAATCCAAGCTCCATTACCTGTATTTATTGCAATAGATCCGTTATACAAACCAATTTTCGATACTATCTCTCTTCGATTAACTTCCTCACGATATCTCAAAGAGGCAAAAGAAAGAGCAGCAAATTATAAAACTTATCTAAAAGTTCTCGATCATAAAAAACTCGAATTAGATCCTAGATTTGTCGGTTTACCAGGTTCACCAACAATTGTTCACAAGGTTGAAAAGATTCCAAAAGCTAGAACAACGAGAACTGCAGAACTAATAGAAGGGTACGATCGTGAAGGTATAAAGAATACTATAACAAAAATACTTCAATTAGTACAAAAATAACAGGTGAAAATGATAATGATTACAATGAACAAAATCGAAAATAACCATAGTACAAACAATGATAGTTATAGACACTTATTTGTCATAATCGAGTCTATCAACAATGAACTAATTCCAGCAAGTCTTGAAATGTTAGGAGAAGCAAGAAGACAGATGGATCATTTTAACTTAAAATATAAATCTAATGAAAAAGTAATTGCTATACACCTGGGACATGGTATAAAGGATTTATCAAAAGATCTTATATCTTACGGTGCTGATGCGGTAATATATGCAGATGATCCCCATTTAAAATATCCGATCAATAAAATTTATACCAAAATAATATCTCAAATAGTAACAGATCCTCATTCTCTTAAGGAAATCTCACCAGAGTATGTTTCTATATTTAAAAAGCCTAGATATATGTTCTTTTTAGCAGATAGTATAGGTAGACATCTCTCTTCTACAGTATTAGCAGAATTAGATTCAGGCCTGGCTTCTGATATAAATAAATTGGTAATAAGCGATTTAGATATCAAACATCAACATAAAACAAAAGGTGAAACTATTCATTACCAAAAAGTCTTGGAGATGTACAGACCAGATTTTTCTGGATTTCTTTGGACTACAATCCTATGTCTTGATAACAAGAATCCTGAAATTGCAAAAGAATTCCATCCACAAGCATGTAGTATCATTCCGGGAGCTTTTCAACCTTGTGTACAAGACACAAAAAGAACCGGAATAATTTCTCAATTCAGTCCTCAGTTTGATGAACAGGATCTCAAGATCAAAGTAGTAAAACAAGAACTTGTCAAAAATCCTGTCCAGTTTGAGAATTATAAAATTATCGTGAGCTTTGGTAGAGGGATCAAAGAAGACCCAGAGGCTAACATTAAACTTGTAGAAAAATTAGCTAAAATTCTCGATGCTGAAATCGGAATATCATTACCTATCTCAAAAAAAATATTCCATTTAAATGAAAAGTATGATTCTATTTATATCACTCCTAATAGAGTAGTTGGAACGAGCGGCCGAAAAGTAACACCTGTAATTTATATTGCTGTTGGAATTAGCGGAGCAATACAGCATTTAGACGGCATGAAAGACTCCGACTTTATCATTGCTATAAATCCAGATGAAAATTCACCAATTAAGGATGTATGTGATGTTTTCATTAAAGGACGAATGGAAGATGTAATCCCAGTTATTATAGATGAATTATCTAAACGGTCTGGGCAATTAAAAGAAAAAGAAATCCAAGTGAATACGTATGGAAAATTGTGATGTAACGATAGTTGGAGGCGGTTCTGCAGGACTAGCCGCACTTAAACATCTGTCTAGCTTAGGTAAACAAGCCATTTTGTTAGAGGCCGGCAAGGAAATTGGCTCTAAAAATGTTTCAGGAGGAATTTTATATTCTAAGAAGTCGAATAATGGGAAAATCTACAATGTAGAGGACATTTATGGAGAAAGTTTTCTCACGGAATATCCTTATGAAAGGAAAATTACCAAATATATTTTAAATGCAACTTCAAAAGATAAAGTCTTTTCAATCGACCTAACCGAATCTCATAATTATCAAACTAATTTTGGATATTCTGTACTTTTAAATAAATTAAATTCCTGGTTTGCACAAGAAGCTCAAAATGCAGCAGAAAGACTAGGAGGAGGAATTATTACCGGCGTACATGTAAGAGCTCTGAAGTGGGAGGAAAAAAGATCAAAAATAATAGTGCAAACTGATGAACTAGAAGAATTTGAAACAAAAGTAGTGATTGCTGCTGACGGTGTAAACTCAGAAATTGCAGAAATGGCAAATGCCAGAGAAAAATTTTCTCCTAGTGAATTATATCAAGGGGTGAAAGTGCTCGTAAAGTTACCCGAAAAAATTATCGAAGAGCGTTTTGAGATAAACAATTCAGAGGAGGGAGCTGCTCACCTCTTTGCAGGAGATGTCTCGTTAAATCTTATAGGAGGAGGATTTCTTTATACCAACAGAGACTCCCTTTCTATAGGAGGTGTTTATCACTATGATTCTTTACTAGAAAATCCAATAGAACCAGCAGAAATTGTAAATTCAATGTTAAAAAATCCACTGATAAGCGAATTAATAAAAGATGAAGTTCCTATAAAAGAGATAGATAAAACTCTTTCAAAAGAGCAGCAGGTAAGAAAGTCTTTTGCTATTACAAAGTTACTAAATAACTGGAATGAATTAAGACAACTTTATTATTCCCATAAATTAAAAGAAAAATCCATCGCAGATAGAAAATACAGCTCTGAAGATGAAATAAAGTCAAAACTTGATAATTTGACTAAAAGGCTTACTGATGAATACAATATCAAATTTAAGACTAATTATATAGAACTTGAATATACTACAAAATTAGTTCCAGACGGTAAGCGAGGTAGGATGAAAAAACCATATCATAAAAATATCTTATTTATTGGAGATGCAGCTGGTCGCGGTTTATTTTTTGGCCCTCGAATAGAAGGATTGAATGTAGGAATGGACGATGCAGCTAGAGCTTCCATTGCTGTGGCTAGATCCCTCGACAAAAATAATTTTGATTCCGATTATTTAGGTGAATTCTATACTCGCTTAGTAGAAGAAAGTCCATATACCGTAGATATGAAAGAAATTGATAAACAATACCTCAATGTAATATTAAATAGTACAAGAAAAAGAATACCATCTAATGTTTTGGGATTAAAACATAAGCTACTCTTTAATCTTGTATCTAATGATGGTCTTAGAAATTTTTTCATAACAATGATAAATAAATATGGATATACGCGCTTACTTTCATTTATTGAATCTGAAGACGTCTACTTTAAAGTTCCTATCAAGATTGCTGACAAGTTGGGGACATTAAATACCGCTAGTTACATTCCACAAATACCAACTATACAAGATAGAGTCGCAAAATTATGTTACCATGAGGATAATATATCTCACATAAAAATTTTAGATTCTAGTAAAAATTTTCTTAGAAAAATGGTAGTACTATGTCCAACGAAATGTTATAGTTTAGAGGGTGATGAAGTTATATTACAACATGAAGGATGTATTGAATGTGGTACCTGTTCGAAAGAAACTGAATGGCGACATCCAAGGGGAGAAAAAGGCGTAATTTTTAAATATGGATAATTTTTCTAACATTTTTATCTAAAATTAAAAATTAAATTTTTATTATGTAACCAATTTGTTATACTTCAAAACTGATAATTTTTTAACCAAATAAAAATATATACATGAATTTTTATCACATATCTATTACTATTATGTTAGATCATAGAGTTTGTAACAGTAGATTGTACTATTGATTTTTACATATAATAGAATATCGACTAATTGCTTTTTTTTACTAATACTCGCAGAATCTTTATTATTTGTTATATTATTTTCGATATTCTAATTTTTTCTTTTCTGCAATAAATTCTTCCTCATTTGTTGTATTACTATTTTCTAGTTCTTCTTTAGTAAATGTATGATGAGAATCTTTATAAATTACTATTGCGGTATGTTGATTGTTATTATAAGAAGATGTACATTCTTTACAATAGTATTTCATATCTATAAATTCAAATGTATTTCTCGGTGTGTCTTGTTTTGATTTTAACCATATATTCACTTGATCGATCAATTCATCAAATAATTGAGTTCGAAAGGATTTAATTCGAATCTCTTTTTTTTTGAAATCCTCCATTTCTAAATACTCCGCATTTTAATAATAGAATGATGGATGTTGTTTATGAATTTTTTCTAGTTTTGCTTATTTTTCTTATTATTTTCTAATTAGTAAGAATATTATAATATATGTTAGAGTCACTCTTTTTCTTATATCTTGATATATATTTTAATTATATATGTCATACCATTGTGCAATTGGGACGAATTAAATTATATGATACTTAGCTTGTAATTAATTGAATAGAAATATTTTTTTGATAATAATATCTAAAACATGCCTTGAGCTTTAATAGCTGCTCTTCTGTTTTCTTATTTATTTATAGATTGACTTCATTTACTTTTATAGCCTTAGGTAGACAAAATAATATACAACCAATAAATCAGATACAATCAAATTCTAGTAGTTGGTCTGATTTATAATTATAGTATTTCTTTCATACAACCTTTCTCTATCATTATTCTTTATTGAAATCTACTTATCTCCTATTTTAATTTGGAATGCATATTATTTTTATGGTTAAATGTTACTGTGATAAAGAACATTAAATATTAAAAGAAAAAATTTTAATATCGTTAACAGAAGATTCAATAAATATTCCATTATTTTGCTTTTGTTTTAAACGTGACTGAAGCATATTATTCTTTCAAGATAAATTTATAAATCTAGCTTCAATCAAATGATTCTGAAAGATGATTTTGAAATTTTATTTACTTCTGAGTAAAGGTCGTTTAAATAGGTTTATGTATGCTTCAACAATAGAGTAGAATTATCAATTAAATAAATAAACAAAATTTTATGGTAACAAATTGAGGTACAGGAGATCAGAAATTAATGTGAATAAATTTAATATCTTTTAGTTTTAGTTTTTTTCTCAGCCTCATAGTAGCATTTACATATCATCAGAAAGAATTAAAGTCAAAGTTGACATTACGTTATCAATATCTTGAATATTATTTTGAATTTTTTCTTTTAAATCCTCCATTGTATCAAATATTATTTCCACCACTAGATCATATGGACCATTAATGACATCTACATTTACTACATTCTCCATTTTTTCAAGACTATGAGCTACCTGAAATCGGTATTCTGGATCACATATAATCAAAAGATACGCCCTGAGCATGTAAATATATAGTTATTGTGTATATAAAAGAAATGGTAGAATTCTTTACAATCCATTATACAAGAAACTGATAGGCAGGAAAAGTATATACAAAGGAAATACATTATAATTTGAAATTTATCATTCTAATGAACAGTTTAACATTCTCTATCCTATAATTATTTTAATGTTAATTCGAAATATATTTTTTTAGAATAGTAAGAGAACTATAAAATTTAGTCCTTTCATTACATTATCAATTGAGAACTGATATAGAGAATGTGAAATACTAATTTATTTTTAGAATATAGGGAATATTACCAAAACATAAATTCATAATGCTTTATTTTTCAATGTACATACAGGAGCTAAATCAAATTTATTAATGTGTTAATAACATTCTCCACTATTATTACTAATATCATTTTCCAAATTTCCTACCTTATGATATAATTATGGATGAAAATTGGTAATAAAAAATTACTTAGTGGGATATATATACCAAATTATGGTATTCCCGGAAGAAATACAATCTACTAAAACATTTTGATCCTGCTGGGTTGTAAGGTTAACTCCACATTGCTTTCCATTTATACCATCATTTATTACCTTCTCTACTTGAATTTCTAATTGCTGAGATGGAGCCAAACTTAATTCCTCTAAAAATTCTTCTTCTATTTTTATTAAATTATGACCTACAATAGAAGATACAATTTTCGTAGAATTATCCACATTTCCTATAGTTCTTTGACCAAATATCAAAATATAAGTTTTATATTCTGCATTTAAATTTCCATTTGTATCTTTTGTGTCAAGTGTTGATGAAGAACTAATATTTTGTGCACTGGCTAGTGGTACCAATATATGACTATTACTAAATGCGCATAAAGCTAAGACCAGTGCAAACATTATAATTATTAAATTTTTCATGGAAACAAACTGCTAACTTGTAGTATTAAAATGTTGAATTTTTTAAGAGAGGATCAAGCTAATTCTATAGCTGATTCATGCACAATAGTAATCTCAATATTTTGTAGTGATATATTTATATGCTTGATGAATGAAAAACTGCAAGGATTTTTTGAAATAAAATTACAGCTATATTCAATATATATACATAATAGTAAAGAATAGTTATAAAATATAATATATCTATAACTATATTAACTTGTAATTCAAAATTCTAGTATGACATTAAATTATTTGAAGATGGAATTATTATTATCTTCACTAGTGTTGTCTCTTCTTTCCTCATTCATGTTTTTTCCAATGACTAACGTATTTGCAGAATCTAAAGTTATAATTTCTTCCGAGTGTGGCCCAACTGAAGGAATTAATATAAATATAAATGCTAATGGGTTTACCCCAAATTCACGTGTTTCCTGGGTAATGTTTGATCCCCAACTAAATCCTCTTCATAATGGATATTTTGCCACCAATAGTACTGGAGGTTTTAATGAAGATACTTTTGCAGAACCAAGTTTAGCTGGTAAGCATACCATCGTCTTCTTCGATGATTCAAATCTTAATTATAGAATGGATAATGAGAAAAATACCTATCCAGTACATATTCTAAACAATTGTCCATTGGAAGATTAATAAACACATTCAAATAAATAGAGATAATACATAGACAAATTATTCTGTAAAATAAACGTATTATATTTTCTATGGGAAATATCTTCTAAACTTTGTACTATTTCTATAATATTTAAAATTATAATTTATAAATGGTATTATTTATTCTTTAGTTTTCGAACTACTTTCTTCATAAATAATAGAACCTCAATTCAAACGTAATGAATTATAAACAGAAATGCGGATATAGTACTATTATTACAATCTTTTTGTTTCTTGTTTTGATTAATATTAACAATATTGATGTTATATATGCACAGACAACTATTCCTAATTTTAATATCGCTGCAGTGGTCTATTGGGGATGTAACTCTGATACTGACAAAACCGTTAATTCCATAAGAAATCAACAGCACGAATTAATATTGGGATTAGGCGATTACTCTTACAAATCATCAGATGATTGTTGGCTAGATGCGATTCATACTATTTATGATAGTAATAATCAAAATGCGAATAATATTCAAATATCAATAGGTAATCATGAGGATAGCAGTTCAGAA
>JANWKP010000039.1 GCA_025451315.1 Nitrososphaerales archaeon
TCAACTACTTCTATGGAGTAATAACAAAATCGTTGTGGACAAACAATAAACTTTGTTTAACAAGGTGTGAGATATCGGGCATACCACTTTCTGAAAGAAACAAAGAACTAGAGTATTCACTGATCCCAAACTATCAACAGGCTATCACTAATCTAAGCAAAATTAAGAAAGAATTTGATAGTATTTTGCAACAATCCAGAAAGGGGTTAATGATAATTTCATCCGCGCGGTTACTAAATAAATTGCTGATACAGCTGATTTCTTGACTCAAATATCAACTCAAAAAAGTATATAAAGGATCTGATCTAGAATTGGTAACAATTTAGGTAAAATCAATGCCATTCAACTAGTTAAAGGATATGAAATACTCACTGATCTATGAGTCTTTCCATCAAACCAGCTACCATATTTAGTAACGAAAATATATAAAACTATAATAAATTGCGAATATAATTAGAAGAGAATTGATTTATCATTAATTAATCATAAATTTTGACACACGTTCATACTATTTCCCTTGTCAAAATCATTATTACATAATCCTAACAACTCGCCAATATAGCTTCTGTCATTTATTGGCATTATAAACCGTTTAATACCAATGTTTATTTAGTACGGTAACTAATGGATACTATGTCAAAGAAAATAGAAACTAACCAAAATTCCAATAATACCTATGAACAAAATAATATCAATAATGATTTCAATGAATCAGTTAACAGATCATTAGATGAGACTAAGGATAATATCAAAAAATCACTAGATGAATCAAGAAAACAAATTCCACGAATTAATGACAGTGTAAATAGTTATCAAGAGCAATCAATACAAACTGCAAAAGAGATTTCAGAAGAATATCTTGATTCTCAAAAAGAAGTAGTCAATTCACTCCAATCAGCATGGAGGCCATACAATGAGATCTACAATGGATTAGTCACCAACTTCTTTTCTCCTGATGCAGCAGTTAATGCATATACAAGATTTGTCAGTAATGTTGCAGATAACACGGTATCAACTATTAGACTTTCAAACAACATTATTTTCTCAACCCTTGATACATGGAAACCATTACTACAACAAGCAAAAGACGTTTCAAGACACGTGTCAAACACAGGAGTAAACACAGCAAGAGTATTCGAACAGAATTCAAGACAATTAGCAGCAAGTGTTAAAGATGCAACAGCCAATTAAAACGTAAAAGCATCTACGACTACCACTACCACTACCAACTTTACAAATCATTAACAACAAAATAAGAAAAATCAAAGACAAAAAAATTCGACCAACTGGTTTTTCCTTTTCGAGTTAAACAAACTCGCATTTTTATTTATTAATACTAAAATTAAATTCATTTTTCTGTCACTTTTCTTTTCCATTCCCATAAGGAAACTCTATTTAAAAAACTAACTTATTTCTAAACTTGACTTGTAGATATCCACATGATTTCCACCAAATATGATCGCTATTGTAGTAATGTTGAGTGATAAAAATGGGTCAAATTTGTTTCACATATCACCGAACCCGCTAGTAATTTAGTAACGACTCAAGGTACAGAATGATCATAGATTAAATAATATGTTATACAACTATCAATGCTTTTATTGGATAGAACTATATTTCGCAAGAAAATATAGTCTTATTCAATAAAAGCATTTTAGACTCTTAATATATCATATCCGTAGAGTTTCAAACATCTAAAGCTAAGCTGTGATAATTAGGTTATCCTTTAAGATGGTCCATGATTATAATTAACCATCAGTTGTAATTATCATCATTCCTCTGAAACCCACATATCTTTAAAAATAAATTCAATTCAATTTATGATTATATTTTTCTTATAAACGTTATCGATTTTTGATCATAGAAAATTATAAAGTAATTGATCATTTTATGATTTAAAATTTAATTTTGAAGGCTTTATGTTTGGTTTGATATGGAGTGTTTAAAAAAGAGAACAGTCTTTCTTAATCCAAGTACGATTATCATCATTTCCTTGCAAATTCATTAATAACATTAACCAAAATGAGGAAGAAAATATCATTTCCAAATTTAACTCTGTCGAGCAGTTTGATATTCGGATAGACAGATTTTAACCACTTATAGTCCTACATAAGTAATAGATTCTTATCATTTTAGGATTTAGACTAGCAAAAAAAGTACCACAGAGATTTTCTCAAAAATTTGGAATCTAAAAATCGCCATGGTCCTGGAATTCTTGTACTGGAATCTCAATTAAATTCATTTTAGTTATCTCAATAAATTGTAATGGTGTTTAGTTTGTGAGTAATTTTCTAATGTTTCTAAATCAACAGAGATTTAGATTCTTAATGCTTATTTGGTAAAACTATACACCAGGCGATTAATCCTATACATTGCCACAATCGATAATGCAATCACTGATATTTGCATAATTTTTGAAATCAAGTCTAGTTTTCCTACGTATAATTCTACACCCACAATTGGGACTCCTACGGTTCTTGAAGCGATATATGTAGAGATTAGTGCTATTGAAACTAGGATAGTCACAATATAAGGGAGTCTTTTGATAAACCTTGTTTTTAACAACCATAATACAAGGCCGAAATAAATTAAACCTGATACAATAAATAGTGTAATTTCAACCTGCTTTTCCGTTGTTTCATCATGAATACCAAAGTTTAGTAATTCCATCCAATCAGTGTATTCCCCATATGCAACTAAGAAGTAGAGTATTCCTGTAATTGCCATAATACCACACAAAGCGTAAATTATCAATAAATTTTTAGTCATTTATATCACCATTTGTTTATTGTTTTTAGTATGACACAAAAAAATAAGATTATGCTAGGCCCTTCTTTGCCTCTTCAGCGTGTGTCAACGCTCCGCTAGTGTCCCCATCTTTTAGTGCCTTTAGTGAAGCTTCAATATGTTTTTCAGCACCGCTTTGATTTGGCTGGTCCTCTAAGCTTGCTTCAGCTTGGTACAGCGATTTCTTTGCACCATCATTGTCCCCGCTTTTTATCATTAAAATACCTGTATCAATCGATTTTATGATTTCGTTGTTTGGATTGTCAGCAGAAGTGGTATTTGTTTGATTCGAAGACGTTATGGCAATGCTATTAGTAGCATTGCTTTGTCCAAAGGATAAGACGCTATTTGAAATTAAGAGCAGGGGCACTATACTTAGAAGGGAAAACAAGATAACTTTCCCATAGCTTTGTGATATGATAGTCATTTAGAGACAATCTGATTATTAGGAATAATAAACTAATTATCATTCCCATCTATTGAGAATGGTCAGGAAGTATAATTAGAGGTAAATGAACAAGTATTAATTGTGTTTGAATCCCTGCCATAATCGAACTATTTTATCCTGGTGCTCTTTATTTTTGATCTTGTAAGTAATTCTATTGTTTTTGAAGGTTATTTGAATCTCGTCAATCCAAGATGTATAGAAGGATTCATCAGTCCCATCCATTTTGCGAATAATTTTTGTTTTTTTTATTATCTTTAGCTGCTCTAATTTGCTAACTTTTCTATATGTCGAAGATATGGGCATATCTAAATTGGATGCTATTTGTTGAGTACTGTATTCTTTTCCGTCAAGTAGTTTCAAAATAATTAGACTAGTGTTATCAGTCAAAAAGGTTAGTATATCTTCTGGTGATGGAGCGCTCAACTCTTCAACACAGCAATTATTACTAATACAAACCCAAATATTTCTACTATTTCTTCAATCAGCTCCTTAGTTTTCTCATCCGACAAAGCTAATGAGTCACCAATTATTGTATCTCCTATTGTTATTAGTAAGAAACCTGCTGCAAGGAAGATCATCGGGACATATCTGCTCCTTTTATAAGCTCGAATGGCAAAATAAACGAGTATGAACCCTAGTATTACATGAATCAATATAACTAGATTCATTATTTCCATGACTTTACTTGATAAATGGAAATGCGATTATGATTTAAATGTTATATTAAAAAAATGGGATACGGTTTATTTTTCATCTAAATTATAGGGAATTTGATACTGTATATTAGTAATACTTTAATGATTACAAACCTGCCTAATAGTAAAATTAGTGGATGTTTTTCTTATCGTTTTCGTAGAAATATCTCGATTGTTCGGTTAGAAACAGCCATAATGAATTCTAATTCTTCTTTACATAATAATATTTGGACCATATGTGCTGAGCCAGTGATAGGAAAATGAAAAATATGATTTTTACATCCAGAGAAACTGGTTGAGCTTTTCTGGATGCAAACATCAAGCCTAAATGATGCGTATAATTTGTCATCTCATTAAACTTAAGGATTGTGCCAGATACGTATGTTTACTCTATAATTTCCCTATTGCAATTGAAATGGTAGGTTCAACGAATCTTCTTTCTTGTAATGTAGGGACAACTATCCTGATATCTAATGAATTTCTCACGATAAAATGATATTTTATAAATTTATCTATAGTTCTTACCGATTAATAATAGTCAAAGATTTTATTATAGGTCGGCTTCTCCTTAGCTTTAGCGGGTTATCAAAAATATGAAAATAAATATTCATGTATTTTTGAGTATGATAAGTGCTTTAGCATTATTAACTTCCATTACTTTCATTGCACCTAATAATGCATTCGCACAACAAGGTTCTTTAAATAGTAGTAGTTCCGGTATTGCTAATTTGCAGCCAAATATCAATGCAGAAAGCATTTTTGACACTAAAACAATGACGTTAGGTAACAATATTCAAAATTTAGTTATACTTATTCCAAATGAAGGTCACCATGGTGAAGGTGAAGAAAATGAAGCTCGTTTCTTAGACCAACACTTTGTGCCTGAGAATGCTGCAGTCAACGTTGGTACTACCGTACTTTGGTTTAATGGAGATGTTGGTCACGAGCGTACTATAGATGTAAAGGGTAGTGATGGCAATTCAGTGTTTAATACAGGGGCTATTACAGATAGTCAACCATCAGGGTCATTTACGTTCAGCAATCCAGGAGCATTCAATTATGAAGCAGAAGGTGACCCAGGTGTAACCATGACTGGTTCTATTAGGGTAGGAAATATCCAATCTCCAGTAACACCTTCTAGCTCTTCTACAAACTCAAACTCTACTAATATTGACACGGTAGGAGTCTTAATGGTACCAACACAAGATATAGACATTTATATTCAGCAGATTACTGATTCTGGAATTACCGTAGATAATACATACGACTTTAAAGATTTGAGAGGTGGACAAAAAGGTACTGGAGATATGCAAACTTTGATCGTATGGACCACCGCAAATGGAAAAGACCTAAATAAGACACTTTCAGCATTAAGTGAAATCTCAGTAGATTTGCCTTATAGTTAGATTCCTCCAGATATTTATATTGATAGAACACTACTGCGAAATTTTATTAAAGTTATTAACATTTTAAAAAGATTTTATTTTTTTAACATGTAATTGAAACGAAATTATTTAGAGTTAAACGATTTTGCTAACAATTATTACGTATATTCAACCCGTTCATTCAACTTTCTTGTAGATTTTTATACAAGAATTAATATATTATTTTTATGGAACAAAAACCAAGACCGATATTGTTTTCAATTATTATCTTATCATCCATCATAGCTGTTACATCATATGCCACTGTTCAGGTTTATGCTCAAGGCAGCCATTCAGAATCAGATTCAACACCCATATCTGCAGTAATAATGATAACTGCAGATGACCAAGGGAATCCAGTATTTAACCCCATAAAAACTACCATAAAACAAGGTGAAGAATTATTAGTTTTGAATAATATGTCAAAAACACATACTTTCACCAATGGAAATGGCACTGGAGATTCTATGGATGGCAAAATATTTACAGTAGATATAACTCCAGGAAGTTTTTCAGAGTATCTGGCTACAAACATTTCTCCTGGTAATTATTCATTCTATTCAAAAAATGACCCTAACCTCAAAGGAGAATTAGTCATTACGCCGTAAATATTTGATCCTTCTCGGTACTGAACATGAATTTTAATTGATATGTGTTACTCCTCATCCAATAAAATTTCTTTTTTCTACAAGATTTAAACAAAGTCTGCAGGTTTTTCCATTGACTAGACTAAGTGGAACCTATTCCTAGCAACCTATACTTTAGATATTAATCTCTCTACAGAAAACAAATCAGATATATGAAAACATTTATCGTAATATGGTCGATTATGTGCAATATGAATCCATCATGAACTAAAAAATTAAAACTTGTTGTATTTTTTTGAATAAAATATTTTCTAAGTAAATTAACTCATTACCAGGTTACTTGGGTTTTTGAATATTCTTTTACATTTGTTAATACAATACGGAAAATTTTGAAATAATTTCTCATTCTGGTTCGATATTTCTTCCCTTACTCTTGCCTTGCATGAAATCTATTTCTTTAGAAATTATGAACTGAATTCCTGTCAATAACTATTAGATATCAAAATCCAAAAATACTTCTAGTAGAGCAGAAAAATTACCTATGATCCGAAGAGATACGAAGATTAGAAATGGCTCAAATTGGTTTTTCCTCACTTCCTTTACCTCACATTTTCATAAAGATAAAGTGATAAATTGATTATCCTCTAAAGATTTCTGCCATAATAATAATTTTAATAGAGTATCTAGAAAATTATTTTTATATCTATATTTAATGGATTAGTAGTTATATTAATTCGCATTATGGTAGGATAAGTTTAATTGCACACTATAAATGACAAAAAATTGCGATATCCAAAGGAAGGAACTGTCTAAAAATGCGGATACTAATTATGCTATTAAAAGTTGTGAATCGAGGTAACAACTAATTGACTGGATTTATTACTTCTTTGACAAAAATCTATTTTCTATTGATTGTTGGAAGACAACTCTAATCCAATTTCCATAGCTTCAGGATTATCAGATCTGGAAAGTAAGATATTTTATGATCCTTCTTAGATTCAAATAATTTTGGGAACCGAAGCAACATAGATTAATAAAGACAACCATATCCCTCCCACAGTAACATCTGTTAGCATCAAGATTAGTCCCACAAGAGAATTTGATTCTAGAATAATTAATGGAGATACCAGCTACTTAAATACAAATTTAAACAGAAAAGGGGTGTGAATTTCATTTTACTTTATATCCATGGATGGCTGGAAAGGTAATAACTGCATAATCATTTCAAGTTCTGTAAAAATCAAGTGAATTAAATATTTGGAATTAGAATTTTATCCAAATAGAATTATTTTGTAGATATTATTATATCACTAATAATTAATTTTTATTCGACAACAAAATAAACTAATATTTGGTTTCAATTTAGAAGTTTGATATTCATGATAATATTTATGAAATACCATATACCACTGGTAGGTACATGTTTCCAAAAGCTGATGATGTTTCGATTTTAGATTGTGTGAAGGACAATGATATTGTAGCAATCTCAGGATTTAACATGGCTACTACTCCCGAATTTTTGATCAACGGACTTTATAAAAGGTATCAAGGAGATGGTCATCCCAAAAATATATTTATAATATCGGACGCTTTGCCAGCAGTTCCAGGCAAAGCTTTAGACTATGTTGCAGAAAATTTATACAAAGATCCTAATCAGGATTTCCTAAGGGGTTCTTTGATGCCTTTTTTAGGATTTTCTCCTTGGCTGCAGAAGCTAGTTATAGACAACAGGATTGAGTGTTATGGTTGGCCAATTGGAATCACGGCCTATTGGTTTAGAGAGATAGCCTCTGGAA
>JANWKP010000040.1 GCA_025451315.1 Nitrososphaerales archaeon
AACAAACAAACCTATTCTTCTTAAAGAATTACTTGACAAAGTACATTTAATTTCTAATTCAGTCATCATAGAAAAATTCTATTAGGAAAATATAAAGGTTTAAGGTATATCTTTTTATCTAATCACAATACTTACCATGCTGCTTGCCATGATATCGATCTAGGTCCTAATTTGGGTAAATATGAGATGCTTAGCGGACTTTGGTGTATTTATGAGATGGGACTAGATTCAGAATTAATTAGCAGGGGTTTGCTTGCCCAAGTATGTATCCATTCCCTCACGATGTTTGCACTGTGTTCAGCCTTTCTTCTGACAAATCCATCTAAATCATTTTTTGCGACGTCTATGAGTACTTCTATCGTTTCATACGTTCTCTTATCCGGTATAGTGTGAAATCTGCCGTCTTTATCTGATAGTGCAGAACATGCATTTATCTTTATCTTCCGTCTATCATCTCTTAACAAATCCTTCAGTCTGTTAAACACCGTTTGGTTCATAGTACTGATGTCGGCGGTTACTGTGTCATTCTTGTTAATCAAAAACTTGGATAAATTTGATGTCGCTTTTGCTCTCACAAAGTAATCCTTTGACTCAAGTGTATTCTCCAGAAAAAAATGAGCTACTTCGATGCGTATCTCGTTATCTCTATCCACTGCTAACTCTTTTAAGCCTTCTAAAGCCCCAGTGGCTAGAACGCTTTGAAAGGTATCTGTACCTTCAACAAGGTTTTTTAAAAGAGTAAATATATGGACCTTTCTCTCCATTGGCTCTATCTCCTTAGCGCTTTTTCCTAGTGCCGTTGCGGCGGATGATCTTACAAAATTACTTTCGTCATTGGATTTGTGAATTAAATCTTCAAGTAGACTAATTGATTCAACTCTTTCAAACATCCCAATATTTCTTATGATTGCTTTTTTGGTCTCTGATCGTAAAGTATCAAAGGTTGATTTGTTATTTAATATCGAAACTAGATACTGATATGAATTATCAGATTTTTCATAATCATTTTTGTCATAAAAAGAACCAATTGTATTGGCAGCCTCAACGGCTACTCCATAAAATTTGTCTTGAACAATCGTATCGGATAGGGCTCTAATTCCATCTTCTGAATATAGATTCTTGAGTAATCTTAAAGCGTTAATTCTTTCTATAATAGTTTCTCCATTTTTCATTTGATTATAAAGCAATCTCTTTAGTTGAAAGTCTCTGGTTTCATTTTTTACTTTAATAGAGATTATTTCCTTTAGAATCTTAAACTCTGGATCAACGGATATCGATTCAATATTTGAATTACCATCTATATCAACAAGCGACTCTGAATCAAGACTATCCACATTCATTAAGTGCATCAGGTGGGTTTTTTGTCCTGATTTATTTACCATATCTATTTTAAACTCTAACTGAAAATGATAATATTTGGAGAAATCTTCAATGGAATCATCGTTGTTTTTCTGTAGAATTTTGATTTTTAGCTTTTGAGGGTTCTGGCTGGTTGCTTTTTTAATTGAATTATCTTGTGTTAAATTGTACTCTATTTCTAATTTAGGGTGACCTTCTCTGTAAATCCATTGATCAAAAAATGATGACATTTCTCTACCTGAAACTTCTTCAAGTACTTTGAGCAGGTCTCGTGATTCAGCCGATCTATTCTGATATTTTTCCAAATAGACTTTAAGTGATTTTCTAAAATTATGCTCTCCTATATGATTTCGAATCATATGGAGGATAAAACCTGACTTTTCATAAGAATGGGCATCAAACAAATCGTCTATATGTTTATATACATTAGTAACAATTGGTCTGTTATAGACTTTATTTGATTCTTCAAAATAAATATCGGTAGCTTCAATTAAGTTGTAGTGAAATTCGTCTTTTCCATGAGAATTTTCCCAATACAAAGATTCACAATATGTGGCAAACCCTTCATTTAACCAGAGATGAGGCCAATCCTTGCATGTAACCATATCTCCAAACCATTGATGCGCAAGCTCGTGAACCACCAAAAAAATATCATTTCTATAGTCTTTAGTAGCTGTCTTATCATGCAAAACTCTTCTGGTTAAGGTAGTGCATGTGGTATTTTCCATACCTCCAAACTCAAAATTATCGACCGCTGTCTGAGAATATTTTTGAAACGGATAATTAGTTTCGAAATATTCTTCAAAGAATTTTAACATTTGCGGAGTCTCAGAAAAAGTTAACATGGCATCTTCTTCCTTGATTTCCTCTGGCCAGTAGTAGTAGAGGGAAACGTCTCTATATTTTGATTCATATTGTGAAAACGTGCCTACAACAACCGAAACAAGGTAAGAAGGAAGGGGCTTTTTTTCAACGTACTTCCAAATTACGAATTCATCTTTCATAACTTTTGATTCTAATATTCCATTTGAAATTACCATATACCCTTGTGGTGCAGAAATTTCGATATTCAAAGTAAATTTGACTTGAGGTGTATCAATAGACGGAAACCAGTAGCGTGATTCAGTTGCTTCACCTTGTGTCCATGCTTGGTACGACGGAGGTTGTTTACTAATATCAGCCTTTGTAATAAAGTGAAACCCAGTTTTTGGAGAACCGAATTCTTCTTTGCCGTCGATAATGGTATAACCGGTAGAATATGAAATATCAATGTCGACGGTGGTTCCAGCTCTAAATTGTTCTGAAAATTCAATGACAACTTGCTTGTTATCAACGCACCTAAATTTTGAAATATTAATAGACTGTGAATTTACCTTTGTAACTTTTAAATCAGAAATATCTAATACGATTTCTGACAAATCATTAAAAGCTCTTATCGTCATTTGCTGTTCGCAATCAATAAGGATCTTGTTCACAAGATCTGGCTTTATCTTTAATGACATGTGCTCAATCGTATATGATAAGAAGGGAATGGCGTGGATTTTACTCCCAGGGAACGCAAACCTTTTTTTTTCTGACTCTTTTTTTACAGAGTCAACAGAATGTTTGTTAAATTGTATCATACCTTATTTCTTTTGTCATTTACCGATGTGCGCTTATTCAAAAATAAGTCTATTGAAAATAGAATAGAACCAAAATTATGAAATGATGGTCATTTAGTGCTTACTTGATTTTTCTGACTTTATTTTTCATTTTTTCTCCCTCGGCGACCTCCTTTCATCTAAATTCTTATACATATATCGATAACTTTTAGATGAGATTCATAATGCAAGCGCTTTGCAGCGGAGCACTTGATTTTTAAATGATTGGTTGGTGATTAACTAGTGCTAAACTTTTTTGATTTAGCAAATAATGGTCTTCCTTATCCACTTACAAAGGACATTCTTATTCTGTACAAGCAAGTGAGCAAGCAATATTTGGATGCGGACCTACTTGAATCTATTAGGATGCTGGTACCTGTCAAAATTAAAAACGATTTTGATAAAGCGATAGGTGGTGGAAATTTAAACTCTATAGTACCTATGACCATGCTGCTTAATTGGTTTAAACAGGAATTTATGAAATGGATTGACAAGAACCCATTATGTCCATTGTGCAACTTATCATTGAATCATAGATATGTTAAAGGGAATTCTTGGATAGTAAGAAGTGTCGAATATCATAAGTGCCCGCAATGTTCTTTTACAGTGGTATTCCCTCGGTATGGCGAAATAGAAAATATAGCATTTAATCGGATCGGCAGATGCAGTGAATGGTCGTTTCTATTTGGGGCTATACTAAGTTCTTTGTCAATTCAATCTAGAATAGTTCATGATTTTCTCGATCACTGTTGGAATGAAGCACTGATTGAAGGAAAATGGATTCATGTGGATTCAACTCTTGAATATCCCATTTCGATTAACAATCCTCATTATTATGAAAAAAATTGGAATAAAAAGTATCAATATGTGCTAGCGTTTTCAAATACTGAGATAACAGACGTTACAAAAAATTATTCTTTTGATTGGAAAACTATACTTGAACAGAGAAAGAAGCGAAGGAATAGCGATATGTCTAGAATAATGGATTATTATGAAAAAATATGATTTTTAGTTTCTTATCCATCCTTTTACGCTGATACATGGTTCAAATTCATAGGTTCAATAAATAATGATAATCGCAAGAGTAGTATTACCTTTCTAGGGATCAAATGCCTGTAGCCGAGGCTCTTGTTCCTACAGTTTCATATCTTTTTAGATTACGTTAGGGTTAGACTCTCTCAAAAGTTCATTTTTAATTACAAGATTTTTATGAAACTGCTCTTGTAGTTTACTTGTCCAATTATGCCATAAAAGTTTTGGTGAGAAGAAACTAATTGCGAAAAATTAACCATGGAGTTTTGTTGAATTTGATTCGTCTGAATATACTTGATTATTTTGTTTATTCATTGTTTGAATTTTCTCTGGTCGTGTTCATAGCTTTATTGGTAATCTTCTCTTTAATCATGGAGTCTAAGATACTTTTGTTTTAATTTTGCTACATGCCCCCATCATCTTTCCTACCAGTGTCCCCTTCATTTTTGTATTTTCCAAAGCCTGAGAAAATGTTCCACTTTAAATCTCTCAAGCACCTCCGCATAATATCTAGTTAATCGGATTGCATCTCAAACGATTTAACCATTTGTTTCTAAATTATCGTCAAAGATTGATCTCACAAGAGCCTTTTAGAGGTTTTCACTCACCATTCAAGTTACCTTTTTCTCAAGTTGTAAAATATGTTTATAATTGGAGTAGATACCTGCATGACTTGATTCTTTTTACCAAATTTTGAATTACCACATATTCCTTAGTAATAACTACACAACCGATCAATTAAGAATTGATTCCATGTAGGTGGGGATGATTGTGTCAATTATAATGTATTTTCGACCAATCTACTAAAATAATTACTAACGGGACATTCTAAGATCATCATGTTTTATAAAATATGTGTTGGTTCTTTACTATTATTTTTGCTTTCTTCTATTTGCATTAAGAAATTCTTCTAGTCTTTCTAGGGTTTCAGAATGTAGGTGATGCTCTATGCCTTCAGCATCTGAGTTTGCAATATCCTCTCTCACACCTATGAAAGTAAAGAACTCTGTCAATAATTCATGCTTTCTTCTAATATTTTGGGCTACATTTGTCCCTTGTTGGGTT
>JANWKP010000041.1 GCA_025451315.1 Nitrososphaerales archaeon
GGAAGAAGACGAGAAAAATGCTGAACAGGGTAAACCTTTATTTGATATTATTGCTGGCACTTCAATCGGTGCAATGAATGCAGCAGTTTTAGTTAGCAATGTTGTTAGAAGAAATAAAACATGGAGCGAAGCAATAGACGAGCTAGAAAGATTTTGGAAAGTGGGCATAGCTTTAAAAGAAGGTACTACCTCTGGTGTCGATATTCCACAAATAGAGATGTTTCCAATGTTTCATTGGTGGAAACCTTGGAAAGATAAATGGAGTGAAAAAAAAATTGAAGGAATCGCGTCAGAAGAACTTGCTAGGAGATACTATTCCACTAAATATTTTGTTTTTGGTGGGAAAAAGGTTTTTTCTACCAAAGAGATTAGACCTGATTTTAAATTTATGGATGGTGACAATAAACAAATTGTTCTTAATGAATTACCTTTACAAGAGCGAATAAAAGAATATGGTGAATTTCCAATAGCCACAAGTTTTGAGAGTAACCAGCCTAGACTTTTGATAACTGCACTTGATATTAACGAAGGAATAACAGTAACATTTGATAGTTATAAAAAAGAAGACGGTACAATGAAAACAACATACTTTCCAGGAAGAAAATATGGTTACTCAAAAAAGGGATTCCCCACAAACAATAATAAAAATAAAGATAACTATGATGCTGATTCTGATCCAATAGTAATTAAATATGAAAATGGTATTGAGTTAGAACATATTATGGCATCAGGTACCATACCAGAATTATATGATCCTAAAATGATATCTAAGCGTAAATTTTGGGATGGAGGTTTATTAAGCAATACACCCTTGCGGGAGCTATTAGAATCACATAGAGAATATTGGATGAATGTTGAAGATAAAGATGAATCTCCGGATCTAGATGTATATGTAGTAAACGTACACCCTTCTACCATTGATATTCATAACCCACTTAATAATTATGATGAAATTAAGGACAGAAATAACGACATAGTTTATGGAGACCGAACTTATTCTGAACAATATTCATCTTCAGTCATAGCAGATTATGTAGAATTTATCAAGGATATAAAATATCTTGCCTTAAATCATATCAAAGAAGATAACAACAAAAAAGCGTTTGAGAAAGAAGTACAAAACCTTCAAACAAGCAGAGCAAAAAATACTTCTTATACAGTTGGAGAACATAAAAAATATGAAGATATCCTAAGAGGCAGGTTCAAAATAGCTAAGATGGTACGTATTGAACGCAAATTTAATCCGAATATCAGCACTTCATTTAAAGGAGGAGACATAACATCAAAAACAATAAAGGAAATGATAAAAGAAGGAGAAAATGATGCCGCGATAGAAATTTCTCGCAGATAGTAGTCTCCTGGGATTTTTGGCTGCTATCTCACAACTATCTTTTTTTCTATATTATCAGATATTTTGATTGGTTAGTTTGTATGTGTTTTATGGGTATGATACCTTCAATACCTTTCTCATTGAATCGATGTATCCACTTTCCTATGTTAACATCATGAGGGTAGGTTATCGTTTTCTCATTTCAAATCGTACCCTTTACCTTTGAGCAATATTATCTTGGCCCTATAATTGGATTCTTCTTCATCTCACTCTGTCATATCGTACAAAAAGTTTCTTTGATTATCGGTAATAAATCTGAGGAATGTATCCCTCATGATGATAATTTGAAAGGGATAGTTAAGGGTGTTGTTGTGTGGTGTGGTGCCTAAACAAATACTGTTAGTTTACAATAAGTATCTAGGTGTTTACATAATTCTTTACTATCAACAAATGTGCAGCTCGTTTTTTTTAGCACACATAAGGTCAATTGCTGTTTTCCAATACTTTTGGTCCTATAACTGTATATGCAATTGATGCTCCATCTACTGGAGGCTGTGCACAGTCAACAAACATGTACCTTGGGTCACTTGCTCCGGTATTAGCCCAACAATTTGTATTGGTTCCTGGAAATGAAACCACTATATTTTTTGGCTGATTGAAAGCTACTTGCTGCAAGTCATCATCTTTAATTATAAAGTGAGTATTTCCTGGTTGACCACTAGGACACCAACCTATCGGGCCGACAATGCCACCGGGCTCACCACTGACACAACTTGAATCTAGCAGCCTTTTTGTATACATTAGAGTAGGACTCAATTTATCTGCAGTAATTTTCCCGTCCAATATCTTTTGACTTGTAATGGCACTACTGCCAATTTTTGTGCTTGTTACTGTGCTATTAGCTACATATTCAGTTCTAATTTGTTTTAATGAAACTACAACAGTGGTAGGCCCATCTATTGTAACACCATTGGCATTATTAGTTGAGATGGAAACAGACGAGCTAGCGGTCGTGATCTTATTTACAATATTTGACAATTCTAACCGTATCAGTGTTCCCACAGGATTATTAACAGGAGAGTTTACGTTATAGGTGACAGTATTTCCAGCAACATTTATGCTACCAGCACCAATACCTTCCTCTTCTACCAGTTTTGTACCTGCTACATTATATTCATCGGGGAACGTAATCTTTACTGTTTTTATTGGCCCTGAGAAGCAGTGTTGAATGTTATCTCATACGTAGTAGTACTCACAAGGTTATTTGATGGTATAGCAGACGGCACACGTAGGGTTGTTGCATAAACTGATTGTTATCTCGTTTGTAGTAAATCCATTGGTACTATGGTGATTACCAAGAAAAAAACCATTACTAGCGATACGACCAATAATGGCACTGAGGGTATTGCCATGTTTTTCCTGTTGTTGTTATGACTGCTTTTCTCATCCTGTACCTGATTGATCATGGTTGTAATTAAATACCAACCATATTAGGAGTTATGGCAATGCTAAACTATGCTCATGTAGATCTGTATTTACATGATGATATGAATATAGATCTAGTCTCAAATTAGCCGATCAAATAAGTGGGAAGATTAATGAATACTGAGAAGAATGAAAGAAATATTTTGTCGAGATAGAACGGATGGAAAGACAATTGTGGAACGTATTTCTAAAATTGAGGATTCGTTAATTGAATTTGATAGGAACATCAAGTTGGTAAAGGATGCAAAAGATTTATTGTTTGTGCATGATCTAAAGAAATACATTGCATTATCATTACAGGACCTCGCTCCAGTAAAAAGAAGAATTTATTCTTCCATGGATAAAGTAACCATTCTGAATAGAAAACTACTTCAAATTCCTCTCATTTTAAATTAATAGAATTATCTTTTAATCGTCGGATTATCTAATCTTTTTTGTTTTCGCGCCGCAACTGAAATAATACAATTAATGCGTATAGCATAAGACCGAGAGAAACCGATGAGGCCTAAATAAGTCGACTAGTATGATAGGCCTAAATCAAATCTATTAATTTAAACCCGTTCGTTAATGTTATTAACTGTAGTAAACAAAACCTTGATTAATGACATCATAATCTAAGAATATATTTAGACGATGTAGAAATTTACTCATTAACCTATGTGTATGGATTAGTGTAGGTTTCATTTTCATTCTAAATTTTCTTAGAATAATGTTACCATTGTATAGTTTAATATGACCAAGATATATAAATATATCTTGTCCTCCCATCGTGTTTCTTTTACCAATCTCAACCCATGGAATAAATGTTTTGATTAGGTACATTATTACATATATCTAGCAAAATAAACCTCTGCAAAGAGTAACCACTCATGCTCAAATATGAAAAAATAGAGGGATAGCAAGCACGAAAATAAGGGATAAGGTAAACATACCGATGTGTTTATTTAAAAAGTCTGGCTTACAAGAAAATGGACTACCATAAGTGCTTTACCTGGTAACAACACAGAATTAAAATATCTAATTCTATTTGTCATATGTATTGAACCCTCTTATTTACCTAACTCAAACCCCCTTGGGCCCATGTAAAATATGACTATTTAAGTTCTCATTTAGATGAATTGCACTACGAGAGTCCTTGCAATTATATTTTCACTGTTTTATGGTCACATTTGTTTTGACTTTAATTTGATTTAAGATATCATATTTATTAGAAGAATCATCGATGATCTTACCTACTACATTCACAGGAGAGTATGCCAATATTTTATCGTTTTTGCTTATTGGAGTTGGTCCATAGAATAAACATATTGCTCTACCTTCTGGCCAATATGCTACATCCAATTCATTAACTTCTGTCTTTGCATTATCTTCCTTTTCAACATATATGGCAGTTGGATCGGTATAGAGTTCATCTCCCCACCTGTTGATTTTGACTTCAACTGGTAAATGATCAATTATGGCTTGAAAGGTCTTTGGAGAAAGGGATTCATCTAGTTCTATTCGGATATTTTTATCACCAAGGTTAGGAAATACAACAACAATGATCTTTTTCATTATACAAATTTGACTAAAGCAAGACTAGTACTCAAATATTTGGATTCTGCTTTCTCCTCTGTTGTCTACATTAGTTGTTAGGAAACAAGGTGAAATATTCTAGTGCATTTGACTATGATCATAACTAAAGGATGTTGATCAAGATATCATTATTGAAGTGATATTAAAATATAAAATAGTATAATTTACTTTCTCTGCAGGATATAGAAGTGAAACAACTTGAAGTACCAATTTCCGATATAATGTAAAAAACGTATATCTTAATATTGTAATACTAATGATTATTTATAGTAAAATAGGAAATAGGGGATTTATTTCAAGTTTTTGATCTAATAAAATATGAAATTGATCCCGACGTAAGTATTAAAATTTTAGATGAAGTAAATAAACACTAAATTGACGCAATCCGAGTATTCAATTAAGAATACTATTTTTCACAACATCTATTATGAATATATTCAAATAACTAGAAAACTGCATATGTGTATAATTACTTAAGAATAATCTCTACAATAAATAAGGCTCTGTTCAGTTAACGATAAATCTATAGCTTAAAGATGCTCTATTTCTAATATGAATAATAGAAACAGAACACCCTCAGAGTTTGTATACTACGGTTTGTATTTGTATTTTTCAGGATTGTCA
>JANWKP010000042.1 GCA_025451315.1 Nitrososphaerales archaeon
ATTTAGATGTTATAAATTTGACAATTTTGTATAGTAATATAATTTAACTAACAAGTAAATATTTTTTATATCAATTTTTTTAAGTGATAATGTTCTTATCTTTGTATTGTTCTCTAAACAAACCTTGAATCATAAAAAATCAAGGAAACTAAGGAAAATTGAAGAAATATCTCTAACAAAAGAAAAAAACAAGGAAGCAGAAGAACAACAACAACCACAAATAAAGAAATTTCCAGAACCTATAATTTACGACCCAGACAGCAATCAAAGAAATATTCTATTAGCAGACAATAATAATCGTTTCAAAGAAGATAAACAACAAACTAGTAATGACGCAATGGAGATTACCAACTATTATCTAGAACTTCATAAGAATCTGATAAATACCTCTAACTCAATAAATTCTCAAATATTACATAATATTTCCAATTCATCATGGGATCATTTTTTTACTATCAATGAAAGACTTACAAATTATTCATCATTTGATATTGAAAATATGTATACCAGTTTAAGTAGTAATAGATACAAATCGTTAAAATTGATAGACAATATTATAACAGAAAATTTGGATACATTTATCAAATCAATAGAACTTACACAAAAATTCTACAAAAATGTAATTGAGAGTTACTTCAATTGTATAAAAAAAGGAGAACAGAATGTATTATTTACTTAAGTATTTTAAAAGTCCTAGATTTTTCTTTTCTTCCAGATTCATTCTTAATAGGATATACTTGAAATACAATTATAATTATGATCCATAAATAATCTATTACAACAATAGCTATACAAAGAGACAAACAAATGAAAACTATCTATAATAAATTTTTATGCATATTTCAATTAAGATAGACTGCTGTCAGTTACTTTAACCTTGTAGTACATCTACCAAAAAATTCCTTAAATGTTCTGGGTATTTTGTCCTCAAACACTCCTTCTGGATAAAAATACATTGAAAACGCGGTCATCTGTTCTAAAATACATTCAAGTGCCTTTCCTTTTCCGGTTACACTATATTCAACCCTTGGGGGTATTTCATTATACGATTTTCTTGATATCAATCCATCTCTTTCCATCTCTTTGAGTCTGGTTGCAAGAGTCTTTGTGTTTATTCCTTCAATTGATTCGGCCATCTGGTTAAACCTTGTCTGTTTTAAAATTATCATATTTCGTAAAATATGAAGAGTAAATTTTTTACCTATGAGTTTAAACGTAGTATCAATTGGACACTATTTCATATCTGTTTCCATAAGTTGTACTTCTCTATCATTCAATCTCTAATTTTCCTCCTTTTTACTTTCTTTTCAATACTTACCATTTTTACAGTTACTTACTGTATATTTACTACTCAATTTATATACTTACCTTTTTACAGTATTAGTATGAAAAATTTGATGAAAAAACAATTCAGTTTCATAATAACCATAAAAGAAATGCGAATGAAATTATAATTCAATTCCATAAAAATCTGTTTATTTTTATAAATCTCGAACTATTTTCACAAATTGTTTGTGAATCAAGATGTGTACAAAAGGTGTTTTATATGTCTCATAGATGAACGAAGTTTATAAACATGATATTTTTTGAGCAAAAAAAGAAATTTCTATCAGGTTTACAACACCACTCCTCGAATCTCATTTATTTTTTCTTAAAAAACTATCAATGAATCGTATCATATGTTGATTTGTATGCTGTTCAATTTTTTACAAATATAATAATAAAGTTCTTCAGTAGCAGGATGATAGTCTATTTCTATTTTTTGTGCTATTGTATTGAGATTGATGATAATAGTAAATTACTCAATAGTATATCTGTTACCATAATTTGCTAAATCTGTTGCTATCTCTTCTAAAAAAAGTTTTTAATATTTGAATCAATATAGCTGTCTTTATCTTCTCTAGTTTTTATGGAAAATGTAACACCCATCATTCTTTGTTTCATATGAATAGTTTAGACCATCTCAATAAAGAGATCATTTAGTTTTGGATCTTTGGAATAGATCTCTGATAATAGTTCTTAAGCATCTTGTTCACTTATCTGCATTTTAGTAACTAAAGTAAATAAGACATGAAATTCAGCACATCCATTTTCTTTAACTTTGGAAGCGTTAGAATCTATTTGATGTATTTCTTGTAAAATTATTGATTATGCTGTTTCTTCTTTTGACATTATCAATTAGTTTGATTAATCATAATTCAAAAGTATAACTAATAGTTTCTCTAGCTCGTTCAGATCTAATAAGTGTAGGATAATGATGAAGCATGTCCTAATTGTGATACTATAAAAACACTAGGTGAATTCTAATCTTAGATGAGAAGATTGTTATATGTCATAAAATAGTAAAGGATTACGATTATTTTAGCAACGAATAGCGTAAGGTCTTCCTTCTACTTCTCATATCTTGTAAATAACTTCTTAAATCTATTATGCCATGAATTTGTTCTTTCTATAACTAGTCTTTTTGCTGTATGATGTCTCTTGGGAAATATCTTTTTCCTTCTCTTCTCTAGGTAGTAATATTCCTATCTATTTTTTTGAGATGGTCTCTATGTATAGTATTAGCTTTTTCAATTTTCATCATTGTTAATTCAATATGTAGAATATAAAACATGTATTATGAATTATTAAATAATATTCTTGTCTAATAACAGTAGTGAAGAATAAGAATACCTTAGATAATAGAACTGCTTTAAATAAATATCATTTTCCTGTACCAAAGAATTCTATTCAAAGAATAGATCGAAATACATCACCTGCTCATATAGGAATGTTAAGAAATGCAATAGACTTTATAGTTCCAGAAAATACCCCTGTACTTGCTGCTACCGATGGAATAATAACATTTGTTAAAGATGACTCCACAATAGGCGGTCCTAGCCCTGCTTATTGGAACTTTTCTAATTTTATTTCGATTATGCATAAAAATGAAGAAACGTCAAGATATGATCATCTCAAATTTAATAGTTCTAATGTAAAAGAAGGACAAAAGGTTAAACAAGGACAAAAAATTGCGGAAGTAGGTATGACAGGTTATACATATATTCCACATTTACATTTTCAAATCTCGATATTTAATGGTCCTAATATTTGGACAGATTTTGACACATTAATAGTTGAAGATTTTATAGATTCATGAATAATAGATATTAGTAGAGAAAAAATAATTAAAATTTAAATAATAATTTAATTTAATTTAATGAAATAAATATTAAATAGATTAAATTATGGAAATTGGAAGAACCATAATTTATATATCTTTTGCTAAATCATTTATAAGAAATACTACAAATTATTTTTGTATATAACTACTATTAACTTTTAAGGAATAACTAATAATTCATATAATACTAGATCATAATAATCTTAATCATATAAATTCCGAGAATAATAAATAGACATACATACGGACACCAAAAAACTTTTTTCTAAATTTCACCGAACATGGATTAGAGTAAGGAAAAATCTGATAAGTCATATTCGCCAACATGATTATCATTTGGTGTCACTTTTGCCATATAGGCCCACGTCGAATTTCAATTCGAATTTCATTTGTTTAATTACGCCCGTCCAGTAATAATGCCATTGATTAATATAATATTATTTAAGATATCTCTTACTGCAATGTTAGCTCTGGTGCTAAGCTTTATAGCAGCACCGCACACATTTTTTACTTCAACATTTGCACAAACCACAAATATAGAAAACACTACAAGTGCCCAACAGTCTACGTCTACATTGGAACCTGGAGGAGCCGACCTCACTCTTTTACAAAAGATAAGTACAAAGGAACCAGTCACAGCACTGCAAATAAAGATGGCCCTGCTTTCAAACTCGAACAATCCAGGGGATATAGCTACACTCGCTTACATTTGGGGGTATCCTCTAGTATCGATGGAAAGAAGCTTTAATTGGTTCACAAATCCCATGGTACCAACTGGTCCCAGCCACGGACCGGCTAATGCATTGAATTGTAATCGCGAGCTTATAACTCCTAACGACACAGATGTTGTAAGTCCAAACGCTGATACTTTATATTGTATAGCATGGATGGATCTTTCTAAAGGACCACTTGTTCTTAAAGTGCCTGCAATCACTGATAGATACTATACATTTCAGTTCTTGGATGCTTACACCAATGTATATTCATACGTTGGAACACGTGCGACAGGATCCTCCGGTGGAACCTATCTAATAACCGGCCCAGACTGGAAAGGCGAGGTACCAAACGGAATGACAGAGATATGGTCTCCAACAAATCTTGCTTGGATTATTCAAAGGACTCTCCTTAAGGGAACTAGCGATATAGATAACGTACACGCAATTCAGGATCAGATGCATTTAGCGCCACTTTCAGAAGTAAGTCAAGGAAACGCATCAGAACAGGGATCTACAACAGTTGGGACTAATGCTTCATGGACACTTTATCCAGCTTCGTTTGTGCAGGCAGAACAACAACAAAATCCAGTTTCGCCTAAGCCTTCTTTCATACCCACAACAGGTATCAAGATATATGACGAAATTGGAACTGCGATAACAGATAACCCTTTGAATCCTCCTGATCCGGCACTGGTAACAAAGTTCTCAAGCATTGGTATAGGGCCTGGTATGACACCTTCAACCCAAGCCAACGATACAGTAAAAAAAAGCACTCAAGATGGGTATACAAGAAGGTGAAAAATTAATATCAACGCAAGTTCCTAATTTGGGACGAGTGGTAAACGGCTGGCGTATTATGAACGCAGGAGAGTACGGAACTGATTATCTTGTCCGTGCAGCGGTCACAAAACTAGGAATAGGTGCAAATATGGGACAAGAATCTCTTTATCCTCCTGCATTCACGGATATTGAAGGAAAACAACTTAACGGCTCCAACAAATACACTATCCACTTTGATCCAGGACAACTACCTCCAGTAGATGCGTTCTGGTCTATTACAATGTACAACAATGCATCTTATTTTGTAGAAAATCCGCTAAATCGCTATCTTATAGGTCAATATACTGATAGCTTAAAGAACAACACAGATGGCTCGCTGAATGTCTATATTCAGCACGATAGTCCAGGACCGGACAAAGAATCTAACTGGCTTCCATCTACTGCTCCAAACAATGACTTTAAACTTATCCTTCGACTGTATCTGCCACAAGAATCTATACTTAACGGTACATGGATACCGGCTGCAGTACAACGTACGGGATGAAAAGTGTCGGTTAGCTGCGACTTTGCTCACTGCTGCGAGCACCTTTCAATTTCTTTAACTAATTTTTGAATTCTATTTTGTTTATGTTAAATAGTACGATTTGTAACGTAAATATGGATCTATCAAAATATTCAAATTCAAATTTGATTGGAAAAAGGCAATGAAACAAATTGATAGTTTAAGAAAGCGAAAGTTACTGTAAGTTAACAGAGCAAATTTTTCAGTATTAATTATCAAAAACCTTAATATTTCATAAAAAAGCAATTGCGAGTAATTTAGCTATAGATAATGGTTATAAATAAATCCACGAATATAAGGGATGGACACGAGTCCCACTCTCTGCGCTGATTCCTATGTTCTAGCCCTATTTTTTGAATTTATGATTTATTTTACCTTGAATTAAGAAATAACCTTTACTTCTGTGATTGTTAAATTTTTTCTTGTGTCTTTACTCGTTAATTTTTGTGGTCAGATCCATAATAATTTTTCTTGCTGACTTTCTACATTTTGTAGTATCAAAAGAAAATATAAATTTAAATTCTGCACCTACTCACCAAAACTATTAGTGAGATATAATATTGTGTGTTAAATATTCTTAAAAATTCGTCAACTCTTATAAGTTCGATTAGCTTTAGTGACATGCATCAATATTGGGCCGTGGATATCTTTTGGGCAGGAAAGATTCTTTGCTCAAGCTTGTTCTATACACAGGACCTGCCCTTATTGTAAGCATGGCATATATGGATCCTGGAAATTACGGAACTGATATTCAGGCAGGTGCTTCCCTTAATTACAGTCTTCTTTGGGTTGTTTGGCTCTCAAGTGGTATGGCCATGCTTCTTCAATATTTATCCGGAAAGGTTGGAATTGCAACAGGATTATCCTTACCAGAAATAATCAGAGAAAAACTCAAGAAGAAGAGAAAAAAGTATCTAATACCTTACTGGTTGGCTGCAGAGACAGCAGTAGCTGCTACAGACTTGGCTGAATATTTAGGAACTGTCATTGCTCTTAATTTGCTATTTGGGATACCTATGATTTATGCTGCAATTTTTGGAGCTCTGGATGTAATTTTTATTTTAATGTTAGCTACGCAACAGAGGTTTCATATTATTGAAAGGTTATTTGCGCTCTTTGTATCAATAATAGGGTTTGGATATCTATATGAAATAATTATTATAAACCCAGACCCGACTGCTATTTTATATCATTCGTTCGTCCCTTCGCTTAGCAACAATAATGCTATCATTCTTACTGTAGGCATTATCGGAGCTACTGTGATGCCTCATGCTCTTTTTGTTCATTCTTGGCTTACAAAAAATAAAGTTCAAAACAAATCTCTGGAAGAAAGAAAGAAAATTCGTAAACTTCATCTTTTAGAAAATGTTGTTTTGCTGACAATTGCAGGTGTAATTAATGCAGCTATTATGATTATGGCCGCTTCTGCCTTTCATTCAGACAGTCCTAATGTCGCTTCGATATCGGAAGCATATAAAACTCTTGTACCAGTGTTTGGTGCAACGGCTGGAATAGTCTTTTTAATTACACTTCTTTCATCAGGCATTGCATCATCGGTTACTGGAACACTTGCTGGTCAGGCAATAATGGAGGGTCTATTAGGAAAGAAAGTAAATGTTTGGTTGAGGAGAATCGTAACTCGCTTTATTAACGTTATTCCGACTACAATAGCAATACTTTTAGGTCTTGATCCACTTAATATATTGGTATATAGTCAAGTCATTTTAAGCTTAATGATCCCTTTGCCTATGATACCACTCATTATAATCTCAACAGATAAAACATTAATGAACGAATTTGTAAATAGAAAAATTACTACAGTTGTTGCAATCGTATTCGCTGGAATCATACTTGTATTCAATTCTTATTTGTTAGTGAATATAAAATAGAACCTTCTTGGTCTATTATATGTATTTTTACAAGATAAATTAGAAAGAGAAAAACAATTAAACAAATACTCATTACTCAAAAAAAAAGAATTCTTAACTTTAATGATGATAAAATTCTAAATTTAGGTACAAAATCTAAGACAATAATATAAATGCAAATCAAATGACACCATCCACATTTATACTGAACAAATAATATACAATATCAATCCTATGTTCTCCAAATTTAGATGAACTAATAAAAATGGAAAATTAAGGATTATACCTCTCATCTTTTCTATTGATTGCAGTAAAACTGATTGTTTCGTTATAAGATAAAAAAATATTTTTTATCAAGAAACTAATTCTGTTTAAATAAAAAATTAGTATATTTACAATCGTGAAGATGTAATTCTTAGTTAAATTAACAATACAAACCCCGAACTACCGCTTCGAGGTTCGAGTCCCACTCCCGGCGCTCAACTCGCGGAGTCATTCAAAACGTAATTAATTTATTTTCAATTCACGGAATAAGATGGGATTTGAATCAATTAATTGTATTCATGGATTTATGATATTTTTACATTCAAACAAATAAAAAAATAAAAAATCAGGAAAAAAAATAAATTCATTAAAAATTAAAGAATAACCTTATAAGATAAAAACGTCATTTAAATATAATAATGTCTAAATTTAAAATTCAATTAAAGAAGACGGATTTTAAAGAAGGCGAATTGGTAAAAACTGAAGTAGGTGATAAATCTATTGTGCTTGGGATGATTAAAGACAGAATATATGCCATGGATTCAGTTTGTTCGCACCAAGGTGGCCCACTCGAGGAAGGATGGTTAGAAGATTACGATCTTACATGTCCTTGGCATCAAGGAGTTTTTGATATACGTACCGCTAAAGCTTCTCCTAAAACAAATTGGGTTACTGATCTTAATTCCTATTCTGTCGTTGTTGATGAGAAAAATGGAGAAATTTTTGTAGAAATTGATTAGATATTATTGAATTCTTTGTACTTTTAATCTTTAAGCATATTCCAATAATATAAACCCCGAA
>JANWKP010000043.1 GCA_025451315.1 Nitrososphaerales archaeon
CTCCATCTAATTCAGGCCCTATTCCCCCAAGATCTCCTTCAACAATACCATAAAGTCCATACTCTTCTATTTTAGCAGGATCGTAGTTATATTGCCAAGTACCAGAAGCACCTACTATTACCTTTGCCTTACTACCATTCCTATTTTTAGCAGCGTTTATTCGTAAATGCAAGTCTCTATTATAAAGCTCATCATAAGACATCATCTTCCTTCCAAAAGTAAAAGTCATAGTAACTGGACCCATTCCCAAAGGATCCATTTCATAGATTCCTACTACTTCAGTTTCCGGACCAATAAATTTGTCTATATAATCAGGATGAGCAACGACTACGTCTCCTGGATTATAGCCATCGCTTAATAAAGAGGCTTCTAATTTTCTTAATCCATAGGGAGCAAAGTTTGCTATACCATTGTTATGACCTATAGGATTACAAATGAAATCAAAGAGAACCCTAGGAGTAACTTGATTTTTTAAAATATAATACCAGAACGAATCTTTAGATCTGTTAAAATCCAAAGCAGGAGCACAACCAAAAAAAGAAGCTAAAGATATTCCCCGATATGGAGACATTAAAGTACGATCAGCAGATAATACAACTTTTGGATATTTCATTTTAATTAATCCTAATCATTGATTTTGACATATGGATGAATTTTAACCTTTCCCAACTTTCACCTAGATTTATTTAAGGAATTGTCATCTATAGTATATTTGTTAACTTACTCTTAAAACAAAATATTATATTTAGATGAAAAAAATGGTTTTCATGGAAGATAAAATTCATTGTAATATTTGTAATGTTTTTATTTACCTCACTAATATAGAGAACCATCTTACAACACCAGAACATAAGAATTCAAAAAACAGATATACAAAACAACTAAACTCTCTTGAGATAAATAATAATATAACTAATAAATCGACCTATTACAAATGGAAAAATACAAAAAATTGATATTTCATTCAAGGCTTCTTATATAATCTATTACAAAATTAATTGCTATAATTATTAAAGAAAAAGAGAGAATTTTACTTAATATATTATCGCTAATCAGATGAATTGTTCTTGAACCTAATTGTGCGCCTAAAAAAGCACCCAAAGCAAGAGCAATCCCATAACTATATTCAGGATGTTCTAAAATAATGTGAGTCAAAAGTCCTGTTATTGTACTTATTAAAAGTGTAAACTGAGCTGTAGGACTGGCGTTAATCATTTTCAATTTATAAATTATAACTAGAATAGGAACAAAAATAATTCCTCCTCCTATTCCAAAAAGACTTGATATAATACCTGCACCAAAGGTTGCAGAAATTAAAATTAAAAAGAAAATTGGTTTTGGAGTTCTATCCAGTGTTTTATTGATAATTTTATTTTTAAAAAATATATACATTCCAACTGAAATTAATAATATAGCAAAATAAACCTTAAAATGTTCTAAGGAAATAAAATTAGAAAAAAATCCTCCAATAATTGATCCTGGTATAGCTGGTAAAGCGAGTTTTACTCCAAGAGAATAATTGATATACTTTTTTCTAATATATGTGAATGTAGATGAAAGACTAGTCGCAAATATTGCAATTAGACTAGAGCTTGCGATGACAGTAGGAGGAAATCCCATATAAGTCAAGACTGGTGTCATGATTATACCACCACCTACTCCTATCAATGAGCCTATTATACCAGACCCAAATCCAATGATAACGAGAATAATGAATAGTTCGTTCAAAGTATACATTGACTTTCATCATGTAAACAAGTTAAAGTTTATTCTCTTAATATCTTGACTCAAGAAAGCTGATCGTCCAAATAACTAACTCTTCCTATTTCATTCTACATATAAGCATAGGTAGGTCTATAACTATAATCAAAGTTTCTTGTCACAACTAAAGCCATATCCTTTAATACTTTTTATTTATAAAATATAAGTATATCATTATTTATCATATTGTTATTTAAAATTGAGAATTATTTTAATTGGATATGGAATTGTAGGTCAGAGTTTTACAAAACTATTACTTTCTAAATTGGTAGATTTATCTAATCTATACGGAATGAAGCCTAGGATAGTAGCATGCGTAGACAATAAAGGATCTGCAATTGATACTTCTGGTTTAGATATACAGAGACTTCTCGAAATAAAAAAAAATAAAGGAACAGTTGGCGAATATTATAGCAATAAAACATCACGCCTAGAGCCTTTACAAATAATAGAAAATATCGATGCAGAGATTGTATTGGAACTGACTCCAACGAATTTAACAGATGGCGAACCAGGTTTATCACATATAACTTCGGCGATGAAGTATGGTAAAAATGTAATTACAGTCAATAAGGGACCTTTATCAGTAGCTTTTTCATCACTTATAGAATTAGCTAACTATAACGGAATAATGTTTAAGTTTAGCGGGACAGTCGGTGGAGGCACACCTATCCTTGAATTTGCTAAGAGATGTTTAAAAGGGGATCGAATTGTTTCTTTTAAAGGTATACTTAATGGAACAACTAATTTTATTTTGAGTAAAATGGAAGAAGGATTGACGTTCAAAAATGCACTAAAGGACGCTCAAATCAAGGGATATGCCGAAACTGTTCCATCTTTAGACATAGACGGGTTCGATGCTGCGGCGAAATTGGTCATAATGGCTAATTGGTTAATGGGAATGAAAGTTGCATTGGAAGATGTAAATAGAAATGGAATTACAAAAGTAAAGACTCAAGAGGTTACCAAGGCAATAAAAAAAGGAAATGCTATCAAACTTATTGCTAGCTGTGAAAACAAAAGGCTTGTAGTTAAGCCTATGGAGGTATCAAAGTTAGATCCTATATGTGTCAATGGAACTTTAAATTCTGTTACCTTTTCACTGGAGTATGCAGGTAATCAGACAATAATAGGACGAGGAGCTGGCGGAATAGAAACTGCTAGTGCAGTATTAAGAGATATGATAGAAATTCGGGAAAATATCATCAATGAAAAAAATTTCTCTTAATCTCTAAAAAATTTTTAGTAAAACTTACATAAAAAGAATTATTACCCTGTGAGAAATGTTATGATTTAGTGTATAGAGACGAAAGAAAAGTTATGAAAATAGCACCAGCAGTACTTCATGATGAACATAATAGGATTACAGATCCGTTAATGCTAATTACTCTATCCATTTTAATTTCTAAAGAAGAATCTAATAATATTACTTTTTGTTTAAAAAATTTTAGAAAGATAGATAGTCTTCTAAAAATCATTAGAAAAAAAATAATAATAAAAATAGTAAACCTAAGTATGCTATACTGGGAGAACAGACTAATAACATATAGTAACATATCAATAAAATCTTTTGATAAAATACAGTATTACATTGATTTTATTATTTTGAGACGTTCTGGAAGAAATATAAGAATTGCAATTACTTGTAAAAGGGCATTTGATGGCGGATCAAAATTTTTCTTATTAAATTAATAATGAAAAATAGTAAAATACAAGGTGAACTTGTAGAAAATAGAATCATAATACATAATATTGAGAATTCTCGACATCTTTTTGGCAATGGATATTATGGCAAACCATTGGGAATCCCAAAACCAAAAGGAATTAATTTTGAATCCCCTCTCATTTTAGATTTAATTGAAAGTTATTATTTAATTCAAAAAGGAGAATTACAAATAACTCTAAACGAGAAGATTTTACCTCTAAAGGATTTAAAAATAATTTGTAAAAAACAATACGACAAATTTGACTCAAAATATGTGGTGTTTCAAAATTTAAGGAACCAAGGATATATTGTCTCTCCTGGGATAAAATTTGGTTGCGATTTTGCGGTATATGAACGAGGTCCTGGGATCGATCATGCACCCTTTCTTGTTCAAGTTTTGACTAGGGAAGAACAAATTACGGCTTCAGCAATTGTTCTCGCTGGGAGACTAGCAACAACAGTAAAAAAACAATTTATTATTGCAATACCGAGACTAAGAGATCGAACAGTAGAATTCATAGGATTTGAGTGGTGGAGAGCTTAATATCTCAAGAACTAGATAATATTGAAATATATCATAAGGATATGATTTGTCAATTTATTGGGTTGAGTAGGTATAATTATTAATTAAAAATACAACTAATAGATATTAGATCAAAATAGAACAATATAATCAACTAATAAAGTCAAGAATTGATCTTCACATATTAGTTTTTTTATTGTTATGTATTAAAGGAAAATAATTTGCCTTTATTGATGCGTGTCAAGTAATCATCTACTGATTGGAATAATAGGAAATACATGACTATATTTCGCCTGCCAATTACAATTTATATATAATTGCCTTAAAATATTATTATAATTACATATAATGTAAATAAAAGGAGTAATTAAGAGATTAGAATCATAATCACAAAGATAAAATATTCAATTTTTATATGGATTATATGGATCGTGTTAAAAGATTATCAACTGAACTTTTGGAAAATTATCCTGATAGATTTACTACAAATTTTGAAGAAAATAAGAAAACCATTTTAAGTATCGCTATAATAAGATCTAAAATTCTGAGGAATAAAATGGCAGGTTATATAACTTCAAAGCTTGCACGAGAGGCAGAAGAGGAAAAATCTCACTCAGATTACTCAGAAAGTCAAATGGAAGAAAGTTAGAAACTTTGATTACGCTGAAATTATTAGGTGGAGTAAAATTTGCAGTAGGAAAGAGTTCTGTAGTGATTGATAAATCACAATCGACTGTGAAAGAGATTATTGAAGAGCTCAAAAATGAGGCTATAGAACCCAAAATATTAAATGAAAAAAATCTAATGGTTTCTGTTAATGGAATCGATTCTTCTGTTACTGGTGGTAAAGAGACAGTTATCAAAACTGGGGACGTCATTACAATAGTCACAATTATCCACGGCGGTTAGATAAATTAGAATAAAATAAATTGGTTTTTTTCAAAATAGGAAAAAAATATGTATATTTTCATACTGTATTTTTTACTCAACACAATGATTTCACAAATATAGATAAATTGAGAAACGAATTTCCTGATATTTTTATTCAAGGTTTAAATTCCGATATAATTTATAACTATGAACATATTTCTGAGATTTTAAAAATATCGAATTTAGCGAAAATGAGAAGTATAATGTGTTCACAAAAAATAGAGTTAGATTTGTTGTTGAGAGTTATGGGAACAAATCAAATATCTCAAGCAATTAGGGAAGGCGGAGTAAAAATTGATCACTATATTACTTTTGTTGTATTAGCAAACAAGCGACAGATAAACAAGATTTACCAAAAACTTAATATTATATTTGGTAATTCTGTGGATAACATTTTTACAGATAAAAGAATGTTGAACAAAAAAATTGAACAATATAAAAAAAAATATAATAATGACTTTTTTGACGAAGAAAATACGATTAAACTCCTTACCGAGATAGCAGTTTTAGTTATGAAATAAATTACTTGTATGGCTCTGCTAATTTAAGAAATATTGGCATATTTTTCCTCAAAATCATTGCTATTATTATTGTATCATTATACATAGAAACAAAGAATTGTATCCAATTATGTACATTAATAGATTAGATTACATTCATCTTGACATACCTAGATAGTAATCGTCAAAATTTTCTATCAATTCTAAGTACTTGTTTATTCTCTCAGTCAGGTTATTAACAAACACAATCAATATACACCAAATCTTTTATATACCTATCAAAGTAATCGAATAAAATTTGTCGCTACAAAATGATTCTCTTCTGAATTGTAAATTCCAAGTACTGTTTTCCAGCCAGAATCTACTATAATACATATCCAAAGATATTTCCTAACTGTCTCAATCATAGTTCTATCTATGGTGAATGTTAGAAATACTGTTCCTTCCGTAAAACTTGCGGAAATCAAATCTTTGGATTACGTTACTATAGAAACATAACATTTTTTTCATTTCGTTTTTTACAACTTAAGAACTTTTTGTTGTTTGTGTCGAAAGCTAAATCTTTAGTTTTAATTAATAGTAATTCGAGTGCTCCCTTCTCCGTAAAATGCAAAAACTTGATGAGTTGTTATTCTGAGTTAAGAACTATTAAGAAAATAAATATATCCTTTTTATCTATCGCTTCTATTTTTCTCAATATCTTAATAATATTCTAAAAAGAATTTCCCTAAACTACAGCCAACATCGTGAAATTCTAGAAAATTTTAAGTAACAATATTTTACTTGAGTGTAAGTAAATTGAGTCCATTACTCTATATAGAGTGATTGCTTAAATTCTCAATCATCATATTCATCTTTATGTGAATTTGGTAAATATTGGCTATCAGTTTATCAGTCTTAATATTAATATCCTACTTTATTGACAGAAATTCTTTCAAAATTACTAATTTGATATTTTTCCTACCATTTATTATTCATTCATTAGAACTATAAATTTTAAAATGACGTCTTAATATTTACAATGAGCAATTTGAGTGAGGGTTATATTAATAGTATCAGTATTAGATAATTCTTATTTTCTCTTCTTTATATGACTCCTTTGATAGTAAGCCTATTTTTTATTTTTATATTTATCTTCTTTGTATAATAAATTAACGAACTGATACATTTTTACATAAGAAGAATTAAGATCATGACTTTCTTCAATTGAAGATTTTATATTTTTTAATTGTTTTGCTAATTTTTCGTCATTCTTATCATAGATCATTTGATAATAATCCAAATATTTTTTATGAAAGTTTTTAAGTTCTTTTTTAATAAATGGATTTTCTATGAATAAAGAATTAAGTAGTTCTATATCATCATTTAAAATGCTTTCAGATAAAATACATTGTATCCTAAATGTATTTCCAGCATAAAATTTCAAATCTTTGTATTGATGTGATGCGATAACATCTGCAAATATTATATTCATATAATGAGTCAACCCCAAGACTACACCCATGATGTGGTCATGCTTAAGTGCACTTTCAATAGGTAAAATTTCAAAATTTTGAAATAGTTGTTTTACAAACTGAAATTCTTTTCTATAGTTTCTGACTGGAATGAATAAAATTTTTAAGCGCTTGTCGCGAGATGCTCCAGGACCAAACATAGGATGTATACAGATTGGGGAGATATAATTTTGAATTTTAGTAAGAGAATTAAAAGATTTATTTTTAATAGAAGAAATATCAATTAATACGGAATTTCGTTTCATTATTTTAGAACATTCTGCTATAATTTGTGGTATAATTCTCAATGGAATACAGAGAAATACGATATCAGAATCTTTGACACATGAATTAAAATCGAGTTCTATTTTTATATTTAGTTGTCTTTCTATTGAATACATATTTTTATCATATGCCTTTATACGAACGTTTTTATTATTTATGAAATACTTGATTATCCAAGATCCCATTCTACCTCCTGCACCAATAACAGCAATTTCTTTCATACCAACTTGTGTACCTATTTAAGATATTTTTCCAGAATATCTAATCCGTCATTCAACAATTTTGAGGATTGACAAGCAGAAATCCTAATAAATTTTTTATAAGAATTTCCAAATCCACTTCCCGGTGCTATTGCTACTCCTTTTTCCAATAAATCATACACTAAGGAAATATCATCTGAATAATTTTCAGATAAAATCTTGGGATAGACATACATTGCACCGTCTGGAAAAATAAATTCCGTTTTCATTTGTTGTAATCGTTTGCAAATGATTTTTATTCGTGACTGGATTAAATCGATATTTTTTTGAATATCGTTGCCTATTGCTGCTAAAGCTGAATATTGCATTGGTTCTGCTACTGATGTAATAGAAGTAGCCTGAATCTTGCGCATTTTTGATATTATATTATTATTTGCTATTCCATAGCCTACTCTGAAACCTGTCATTCCATAAGTCTTCGAAAAAGATGATACCATTATACTTTGATCATACTTGAAATCTATGATACTATGATATTTACCAAAAGAATAGTCAGAATAAACCTCATCGCTCAATATATATAAATTATAATCTTTTGCTATAGAAACTATTTTCTCAAGTAAATGAGAATCAAGTACTTTTCCTGTTGGATTATTAGGATAGTTCAAGATAATCATTTTGGTATTAACATTTATTAGACTTTCGAGCGTTTTTAAATTAGGTGTCCATTTATCTTCTAGAGTTGTTTTTAATGTTCTTGTTTTTGCTCCTATAAAATCTGCACATTCTTTATAAGCTGGCCAAGAGGGTTCAATATTAATTAACTCATCTCCTGATTTTAACAACGAGCTTATAGCACAAAACACAGCAAACCTACCTCCAGGAGTAACTAAAACTTGTTCCGGTACAATGTTAGAGAATTTTTGAGATATTGCTCTACGTAGTTGGGGTATCCCAGAAATTTCAGTATAATGATATGTTTTATTGTCATATATTTTTGCTAATTCTTCCTTAACTCTTATAGGGGGAGGATAATCAGGCTCACCAACTTCCATGTGAATTATTTTCTTTCCATTTTGTTCAAGTTCCTTAGCTTTCATAAATATAGCAATATGTGTGGTATTTTTGTTACCATTATTTTGAACGTTTTGTAATTTTACCGATTCTGAAAGGAGAAGATTTAAAAGTCTTCCAGAAAATTCGACATCCATTCCTATATCTTTTGTAAGGTTGAGAACAGCTTTTTTTATATCATTCTCTACTTTTTCATCTTCTATTTCAATTTTCAATTGTTGTTTGATATTACCAATTTTTTTTGCTACTTCCATTCTATCATGAACTAGTTCAATAATTTGGTTTGTAATATTCTGCATTTCTTCTCTCAAATAATCCAGACTATGTTTTTCAACCATTTCAATAACCTCTTAGTACGCTAGGAATGAATCCAGCTTTAATTGCGTGATCTGACAAAACTATGGAAACAAGTCCTTCAACAATAGGAGGAGCGCGTGGAACAACACAAGGATCATGCCTTCCAGGAACTTGAAGATCTACTAAAGAATTTGAAAACATGTCCAATGTTCTTTGAGTTTTGGCAATGGAGGCTGCAGGTTTAAATCCTATTCTCATTGTAAGGGGCATCCCATTCGATAAGCCACCCAATATTCCACCAGCATTATTAGTTAATGTTACCACTTTTCCTTTTTCATTGATAAATAAATCATTATTTTCATAACCTGTCCTTTTTGTTCCCTCAAAACCAGAACCAAATTCGATTGCTTTAACGGCAGGTATACTAAATAATGCTTTGCTTAAATCAGATTCCAAAGATGAAAAAATAGGTTCTCCTAGACCTACAGGTAATCCAGTGCTAACACATTCAATTACACCACCTAAAGAATTTCCTGACTTTCTGGCACTCATAATTGAATCTTTCATCTTTTCGGCTATTTGAGTATCGGGACATCTTACTTCATTAGTATAACGGCCTGCCTTTGCCTTCTCGAGGGAAATTTCCCCCATAGATATTTCTCCTATTTTTATAGTATAAGCAATTGTTTCTATTCCTAGAACATATTTCAATAATTTCTTACTTATTGCTCCAGCCATTACGAAACTTGCAGTCAACCTTCCAGAAAATCTACCACTCCCTCTATAATCTGCATAACCTCCGTACTTAATCATTGCAGGATAATCAGAATGTCCAGGTCTTGGGATTGTTTTTATCTTATCGTATGGTCGTGAATCAGAATCTTGATTCCAAATTACCATACAAATCGGTGCATTAGTTGTATGTGCATTAAATGTACCTGAAAGAATTTCCACTTTGTCTTCTTCTTTTCTTTGTGTAGTAATACTAGATTGTCCAGGTTTTCTAAGATCTAAATCTGGTTGTATGTCAGATTCTTTCAATGGAAGACCTGCTGGACAACCATCTAGAATAGCCCCTACACATCTACCATGGCTTTCTCCAAAACTAGTAACTATGAACCGTTCTCCTAGACTGTTTCCACCCATAACATCGTACCCAAAGATATCATAATCCTATATAATAGTGACTTTTAAAGAATTATAATGTTGTTTTTGTAATTTTATCGTTATCATTTTATTTTGTTAAATTTACATTTGCACCAAGTCCTATGATTTCGTTTATGAAGGAAGGAAAAGAGACATCTATAGATTCGGCTCCACTCACCACGGATTTATTTGTTAACATAGATGCTATTGTAAATGCCATAAAGAGTCTATGATCATTATGAGAATCGAATACTACATTTTTCAAACGTTTAACTGGATTGATTAAAACTTCGTCTTCTTTTTCATAGATATCTACTCCCATCTTTTTCAATTCTTTAGTAATAATTGAAACTCTATCAGTTTCCTTGAATCTAGCATGAGAAATTCCAAAAATCCTCACGGGTTTTTTTGCTTTTAAAGAGATAATAGTTACTACCGGTAACAGATCAGGACAATTCACCAGATTACGTTCTATTCCATCAAGACTATTTGATCCATTTACAATTAGTTCACCTTTTTCTTTATTTACTCTAATATCCCCACCCATCTCCCTAACAATATCAATAATTTCCATGTCTCCTTGTGGATACGAAAAATTCAATCCTCCTACTGTTATTTGTCCTCCACATAAAATACCTGCTGCTATAATAAATGATGCAGAAGAAAAATCACCAGGGATAGTAAAATGTGTTGGTGTGTATTTAGAGTTAGATATATAATAATTCAAATATTCTTTATTGTGCTTAATGGACACACCGAATTTTTTCATTGTTTCTAGAGTCGAGATAATGTATGGGATTGATACCTGTTTTCCTTTAACTCTTATTTCAACATCTGTAAGAGCATAACAACAGGAAATCAATAATGAAGAAATAAATTGACTAGAAACTCCCCCTTCTATTGATACTAAACCACCTTTTATCCCGCCGCCTTTTACAATTAATGGAGGAGTATTTTTTTCATTGGAGGAAAAAGCGTTGACACCTAACTGATTTAGAGCTGATATTAGAGGTTTCATAGGTCTTGTCTTTAAACTATCATCTCCAGTAAGAATAGTATAACCATTTTTTACTAATGCGGCCATTGAACTTAAAATTCTAATGGTTGTTCCAGAGTTTTCTGCATTGATTACATCTTTTGGTGTTTCAAAATGATTTTTTCCTAGTATTTTGATGGAGTTACCATTTTTACTAACCTTTTCAATTTTTATCCCAAACATTTTGCAACCTGAAATAGTTGCTATCGTATCTCTACTAAGAAGTGGATTACTAATTGTGGTTATTCCCTCTGCAAGTGAGGCAATAGCAATTGCTCTATGTGTATAACTTTTACTTGGAGGACATTTTATATTACCTTCTAAAAATGATTTACGAATTTCTAGTTTAGCCAATTTTCTTTTCTATGCTCGCTTTGGAATTATTAATTTGGCAAACTAATGTTTTTCCATATCTTTCTAAAATACTTCTAATTGTAGTGAGATCCTTTTTCTCAAGAATAACTGCTATTGATGGTCCATTTCCCGAGATTGAAGCGGATAAAGCTCCATTTTCTATTGATAGAAGAATCGGATTATAATCATATCCCATTAAAGAAGATACTAAAAGTCCATTCAAGGTCATAGCCTGCCAAAAATCAGATTTTTCTGCGAAACGAATTGCTTGATCGAAGAAGTCGGGTAAGATTTTTAATTTTAAAGGACTCTTTCGAGATGAATTATTAGGAAGAAGAACAAGAGCTAACAGATTAATAGGGCCATTTTCTCTTTTTAATAATTTATTAGAATAATTATCTGTAATTACAAAACCACCGAAATAGCATGCAGTAGAATCGTCATAAGCTCCAGTTATTGTTATTTTAGCTTTTCGTGATGCATTAACAGCGGTATCTAAAACTTTAAAATCATCAATATTTTCTTCTACTACTCCATAACAGGCTAAAGATACTGCTGATGATACAGCACTAGAACTTTTCAATCCAAATCCAATAGGTATATCAGAAGAAACACTTAAAAAAATATCATTATATTGAAGTATTTTTTTAGGTATGCTGTTATGGATAATATATTTAAACAATTCACTATTCCTATTATTATTAATGATCCTACCTTCTCCTTTACGCAAATGAATCTCTGCGGTGGTCTCGAGTGAAATTCCAAGGGCAGAGCCTTTACCAGTAGCAATAGCATTAACTATTGATATTGCACCATGAACTGTAGCTTTTGTGGAAATTGAAGTCATTGAGGTTCCCCAAAGATACCAAATAATGCCTTTTTCATAGCATGAATAGGAGCATCGAGCCCTGTCCAAATCTTGAATGCTTGAGCTCCTTGTGCAAGAAGCATTTCATATCCATAAACAACTTTGGCATTAACATCCTTTGCCTTTCCTAATAAATCAGTAATTATCGGTTTATATATTATATCATAGACAATACTTTTTGGATTTATATTATCCCGTCCTATTGGACTGCTTTCATTGTTTAAGCCAATTGAGGTAGCATTGACGATTAAATCGGATTGTAATGCAAGTTTAGAAAGATTATTGAAATCATCTTTATGAGTATTTAATCCTAATTTCAATCCGTGTTGGACAAGATTTGAAGCATTTTGAGTTGAACGATTAACTATAATGATCTCACCTATTTCTTTTTCATATGAAAGAGCCGTCACTATTGCGTAAGCTGCTCCACCAGCACCCATTATCAAAACCTTAATGCCTTTGAAATCGATATTTCGTTTATAAAGAGGTTGAATAAAACCATACAGATCAGTATTATATCCAGTCAATTGTCCGCCTTCATTTTTTACTGTGTTTACAGCATTTGATTTAGAAGCAGTATTATCTAATACATCAAGATATGGTAGAATTGAAATTTTATGGGGAATAGTAACATTAAAACCTGCAATACCAATTGACTTTAACGATTCTATTGATGTTTTAAGTTCTCTAGGAGGTACACGAAAAGAAATATAAGAGCTTTTGATTCCAAGTGCAGAAAATGCAGAATTTTGCATTATTGGAGACAATGAATGTTGGACAGGATCACCAATTATACAATATGTCTTAATTGGTGATGACATTATCTAAAAAATATTTATTAATTCTTTCATATATTCTTCTCATTTCTATTACAGATAGCTGACCAGGAGCTATAGATTGTTCTAGAGATGCATAAGTAAAAGGAGAATTTCTGTGAAATGTAGATAAAATTCTCGATATTATACCATAATCACCCATTGCAAATGCAATTAAATTACAATCCTTGAATTTATCATATAAATTCAATAATCTGAAAGAATCTTTAATAGTTGTTGCCATTGTGACTAATTTTAAATTATTACTAAACCTTTTCATATCATAAATCTTTTTTTCTAGATATTCATTAGAAGGAGTATTGAAAAAATTATGCCAGGAGATGAGAACGTTTGACTTGTCTTTGAGATAATCGTTTAATGAATGGTCTGCACTAATGGTATCGTATTCTACATCTAATAACATTGGATTTGTATCATACAGCATTTTTAGAATTTTGAGTCTTTCCAATTCGTTTCCATTAAATTTACCTTGTTGCTCACGTGATCTTAATGTAAATACGGATTTTGATTTTATTGATTCAATAATCTTCAATGAAGAAGGGATTTCCAATTGATCTAAAAAATCAAACCGAATCTCTAAAAAATCACTTAATTCTAATGCTTTGTTTATAGAAGAAGATAATTCTTTAATTGTTTTTGCACCAATTGAAACGCAAATTCTTTCTGTCAAAGTAAACCTATTCACTAATACAATTATTTAAGTGAATATAAATTTTTTAATTGCGTGAATAACTTATTATTAATTATTATCTAGAATTTGAAAACGTATACCTGATTAAGAAGAAAGATGATTCGATGCAAAATAAATATAAATAAATTTATACATTATGATGTGAAGGAATTTTTTTCCAGTTTGCTATCAGTGCTTCTGGTCTGATATGAATTGGTTCGATTAATCGAGATCGAGCTAACTTTACATATTCATTAATAATATCTACTCCGATAAATCGACGTTGTAAATGGAAAGCAACTTTAGTTGTTTGTCCACTACCATTAAAAGGATCTAAAATTGTATCTCCCTCATAAGAATATAATTTCATTAATCTGTATGGAATTTCCTCTGGAAATGGACATGGATGTTCTATATAACCAGGAGGAATTGGAGCGATATGCCATACTGAATTAGCGATTTCTTTCGTCCATTCTTCATGAGTTGCAGGTAATGTTTCTGTCCTTTCAGTTCTTCCACTGCTAACGTTCCCCTTTCTAAGAACTAAAATCAGTTCATGCATAATATTTGCTCTATAATATTTGGGGTATGGGTTAATAACAAATGAACCGTACCTATTAGTTCCACCAGTTACCTTGTGCCATACTATCTCTTCATGTAGGTTCCACTTCCCGTATGGTTCGACTAATTGTGATAAGACCATGTGGGGGAGTGGTAAGAGAGTCCCATTTACAACTTCATTAGCTATAACTATACAACAATAACCTCCTTCTTTCGTTGCATTGTATATTTTGTTATTAAATATATCGATCATCTCCTCAAGATATTCTTTTGTATTGATGTTGGATTTACCTCGATAATATGATCCATTCTTTGAGATATGTGCACTATAATCGATTGCATTTCTATATGGAGGAGATGTTATTGTTAACTGAATTGAATCATTAGGAATTTTAGAAATTATTTCTTTGCAATCGCCTGATAAAATTTTATCAACATAACTACGCTTTATTTTCATAATGGAAAATAAATTTTTAATCAATATTCAGCATGCTTTAAAATATTCGACTAACTAATAAAGAAATTTTATACAATAACAATTGAACTTATCAGAGATGAAACAAGTATTTTTGTACTAAACAAACTAAATGAGTCCAAAGAAGAATTATTCATTTTTCAAGAATGTATTCTTTAACTTCGACCCCAAAATGTCTTCCACTACTAGGTTTAAAGTATCCTAAAATTTTATCTCCTTCCTTAATGGAAGTAACTGGCAATAATTCTCCATTATCCCTGATTAATTGAATTGTTTCTGCATTTTGGACTATAACAGTTCCTTCGATATTATCGCCAATTGCTTTAATTAACCTCAATGGTCTAGTTTCAATTTTACATCTCCCTACTGATACAGGTCGAGAATTTCCTTCCTTACTTACAATATATATCTCAGTTCCAGATTCTAACTCCGAAAGATATGTAGTTCTTCCATTAGGAAGAATAGTGTAACAATATACTGCTCCGGCATTAACTCTAAAAGGACGTGGAGAGGTAAAAGATGAACCAGCCGATTCATTGTGTAAAAGAAATAGAAAATTGGATTTACTTCCAACTAGCATCCCTTCTCATGTTTCAAGCATTGAAACAGTATCTACACATACTCTTTCTCCTATTCCTATATCTCTAAAACCTACAATTTCACATACTTTTATTTCAAATTTTTTATCTTTTAGATATTGTTTAGATTCTTCTATTTCTTTAACATTTGCAGTTTGAAGTATCACCCCGTCTACACCCAATTCTAATATCGCAAACATTGTTCTTACTTCCTCTGAATTTTTGGCAGTGGTGAAAATTTTTGCTCTTGTATTCTGTAAAGTAGCAATTATATTTTCCAATGGTATAATCTTCCAATTATCGGCATCTACGATAATATAATTAGCACCATTATAGATTGCATTTTCTATATCATGAATATCATCATTTGAGAAAACTTTTTTATAATAAGCCAAGGATTTTCCTTTTATCTTATTTGAGATTAAATCTTCCATAGATTTGCAAATGATAATATCAGCCAGTTCAGATTCATAAATAATTTTAAAATTTTTCTTCCTTTTTATTTTATTAGGATCTATAAGTAATGTATCACTTTCTTTTAACTGATCCAAAACTAAGTCCAGATTAGGAAAATCAGAAGGAGGCGCAATAATTAATTCTTTATTTTTTACTTTTTCTTTTTCCAAAGTTTTTCATTGCCTCACTAAAATTTTTTCGATCTATAATTATTTCACATAATGCTTTTATAAGAGAAGAAGGAGTATCATGTTGGAAAATATTTCTTCCAAAAGTAACACCTTTAGCACCGGCTTCAATAGCATTGGAGCACATTTCTAAAATGTCAGAGTCAGTTTTTGCTTTTGGACCACCTGCAATTACAATAGGAACGGGACATCTTTTAACGACTGACCGAAAGGAATCTAAATCACCAGTATAAACAGATTTTACTATATCTGCGCCAGCTTCTGCACCGATTCGAGTAACATGCGCTACAATTTCAGGATCATATGGATTTTTTATGTTTTCCCCTCTTGGATACATCATAGCTAATAACGGGACATCCCATTCATCACACTCATCAGAAATCATCCCCAAGATCTCTAACATTTCAGGTTCTTCTTTTGCACCAATATTTATATGAACAGAAACGGCATCGGATCCGAGTCTTATAGCGTCTGCAACATTTCCCATAAGTACTTTTTTATTCGGATAAGGACTTAAAGAAGTGCTGGCAGACAAGTGTGTTATTAATCCTATGTTGGTAACTCTGGGCAAAGATTTGATAATCCCTTTGTTGATAATTACTGCTGTTAAGCCAGAATTTTCGCATTGATATATCATTTCATGAGGATTTTCTAGACCTTTTAGTGGACCATTAGTTATGCCATGGTCCATAGGAATACAAACCATCTTTCCATTTTTTGTAATTCTGTTTAACCTAATGTCTCTTCCTGAGACCATAAAGATGAAGGATATTTGTCCTACTTAAAAGTGATCTGCTATGTGTAAACAGTGTAAATAAGAAGAAAAATGTAATAAGACCAATTAGATTTTTATTTAACTTAAGAATTCTTAAAAGATATAACACAAATTTTTGGTAATATTCTTTTATGATTATTTTTTAATAACCTATTTCTTACTAATTCTACATCTTTTTTAGTACATCCTTTTGTTAGTAGATCTTTTTCTGTATCTTCTGAATTATTTTTATCGAGATATTTCAAAATAGCATCAATTTTTTCATATTCCATTCCTATTTCATCTTCGGCAGTTTGGTTTAACCATAAAGAAGGAGTGCTCTTTTTTAATAATATAGATTTTGGAACATTTAGGTGTATAGCTAATTCTCTTACCTCAGTTTTGTATAAGTCACATAACGGTAGAAGATCAGCTGCACCATCTCCAAATTTCGTAAAGTATCCAATCATCATTTCACTTTTGTCCGATGTACCTAAAACTAATCTGTTGAAAAAATTGGCATAGTAATAAATTAGAGCCATGCGAATCCTGGCAGTAAGATTACCTATAGCCATTTTTTCTAATGGTAGTAGATCTATGTATTTTTGTTTAATTTCTGTAATATCGATTATTTGATATTGTATATCCAATTCTTTACATAATTCAACAGCGTCTTCTAGATCATTCTGCTTTGAAACGTTTCTATCAGGTAAAATTAATCCCATTACTCTCTTGTTACCCAATGCTTTAGTAGCTAAACATACTGCAACAGAAGAGTCAATTCCTCCACTTAAACCTAATACTACTCCTTGAGATTGAGCTATGGATAATTCTAGTCTAATAAATTCAATAATACAATTTGCAATATCTAAAATTTTCAATATATAAATTATTGTTAAATTATATATTATTAAATCGATCTCTTATTAGTATCTAATTTTTTGAGATGGCAGTTGATAATAAAAAAATTATTTCATAGCCAAAAAAAGTTTTATTAGCTAAATTTGCTGAAATAATTAGACATTGGCTGCCTCTAATATCAATACTTACGATAAAGCAGGAGTAAATATTCGAAAAATTCGTTCTACACAAAGAAATATTGGAAAAATGATTACTGAATCATATTCTTTTCCAGAAATTGGAAAAATTACTTCGGGGTTTGGCCATTATTCTGGCTTAATAACTATAGGAAATAATGTTCTAGCATTACATACAGACGGCGTTGGAACTAAAATTCTTGTTGCCCAGCAGATGAAATGTTTTGATACAATAGGTATAGATTGCATAGCCATGAATGTAAATGATATTATTTGTACAGGTGCACAACCTTTTGCATTTGTAGACTACATAGGTTTAAAAAAAGTTAACTTTGAATTGGTAAAAAAAATTATGAAAGGATTGGTCTCGGGAGCAAAAACAGCAAAAATAGCTATTGTTGGAGGTGAAACCGCTGTAGTTCCTGAATTGTTAGCGGGGGAAACTGAGGAAATGTTTGACCTTGCTGGCACTGCATTAGGAATGACACAAAATAAGGAACTTATTCTAGGGAATGAGATCAAAATTGGGGACATCATTTTAGGATTAGAAAGCAGTGGTTTGCATTCAAATGGCTATACATTAGCACGAAAGGTTTTATCAAAATATTCCCTCGACGAAATTCCTGAATTTATAACAAGATCTGTTGGAGAAGAATTACTCATTCCGACGAGAATTTATGTTCAACCAATAATGGAATTGATCAAGGATAGAAAAATTACTATACATGGTTTAGCACATATAACAGGAGGAGCATTCACCAAATTAAAACGGTTAAATAATAAAGTAAGGTATAATCTTTCCCATTTATCTCCTCCTGCTGGCATTTTCAAGCAAATCCAAAAAGACGGCATAATAGATCTTAGGGAGATGTATAGAACTTTTAATATGGGAATCGGTTTTTGTATAATTCTTCCAAAGGATAATGTTGATAAGACAGTAAGCATAATTGAAAAATATAATATTAAAGTCTCCCAAATTGGGGAAGTGGATTCAAAAGGTAATGGAAAAGTGATTGGAAAAGTTGAAAATAAGAAATATATTTTCTAAGTTCCGATAGTAATTATTAAAATCTATGATTAATTTATTAACAATGAGCAATATCTAAATTTATAACTGAATATTTTTATTTTGGTAAAATATTAATTTTTATTATCCTAATATTCGAATTATATATTATTATGTTAAATTGTATTTACCACGATGATAAAATCTATAATCATTATTTGATTTATATTAAGTAACTTATTTCCATTGTTTGATTACAATTAATTCTAATTTATTGTAAAATATGAAAAATATTAAAAAAGGACATCAAAGATAATTTTCAATTATTTCACATGTTCTAGCTATTCCTAGATCAATCAAATAATTTCCCAGTTTTGGTCCCCGTTCAGAATTAATAAGTATCTGGTAGAGTAGTCTAAAGAAATTTTTTGGTTCTATTTCATGTTTTTTTGAAGTTTCATAAATTAATGTTTGAATATCATTTGCAACATCATTATCCTCATTTATTTGATAAGATCTTAGATTCGATACTAATTCCATTAATGCTTTCTTTTGTTCTATATCCAACAATATATTCTGATATTCTTCATTCCCTAAAATATCTTGGGACCAATTAAAGGCAAGTTGAATTTTCTGTATTAAATCTTTTGATTTTTCACTAACTAATCTATATTTTTTAAGTCTTTCGTATACCTTGTCTACCCGATCTTCTCCTTCAAATAGAGATGTTTGTTGAACAAGTAATCTATATGGTACGTGGTTAGAATTTTTATTTGGTGAATTCAGGTGGTTAACATACTCATAAATACCTCTTACTTTAATCAACTTTGATTCATTGGTTTCTTTTAATTTACCAAAATACAAGTCTTCGTATAGATCGTATTCGTCCATTAATGAAGGAACATCGTCGATGGATATGTGTCTTGTTCCAGTTATTCGTTTGAATAACAATAAAAGAATAGATTGAGGCGTACCATATTTTAACCACTTTTGCGGCGTTAAAACATTACCAGTAGATTTACTTATTTTTTTGCCTCCTTTGTCCAAAAACATTTCATATTTTATATGTAAAGGATGTGGAAAGTGTAATATTTCTTCACATATCCAATCATTTATTTTGACAGATTCCATAATATCTTTACCGTATGCTTCAAATCGAATATCAAATATCTTCCATCGTGCAGCAAATTCAACTTTCCAAGCTAGTTTTCCTTCAGCCTTTCCAATGTCAGCTTCACCCTTATAACTACATCCTTTAATTTCGTTATTTCCAATTTTCGTGTCAGAACATTCATATAATACTTTTTTATTTTTGGCTAAATATTTATAGGCATGAGCTACATAAAGTTTTCCACAGTTTTTACAAATAGGAAAATAAGGTAACTCGTTAAGGAACTTATTTTGGCCGACAAATTCTGAAATTTTTCGACCCAGATATTCACTTTGTGTAAGGATTTGATCGATGACATCAATTAATATGCCACTTTTGTAGACGTCTGTAGCACTTTTAAATACATATTTAACGCTAACACTATTCAATCCGTCAAGAAGTAAACTACTCATATGAGAACCATAAGAATTATGACAATCGCCGAATGGATCTGGGATTTGTGAAACAGGTTTAGCAATATGATCTTTGAGCCATGTAGGAAACCCAGAAGGGATTTTTCTTAATCCATCCATATCATCAGAATAAGCGATTAATTCAGAATTATATCCTAAGTTTTGCAAGGCTAAGCTGATACCATAAGCCCGGACTGCATCTCCCATACTACCTATATGAGGTATTCCCGAAGCCCCTAATCCACTTTCTACTCTTATTGATTTCATATTTCGGTTTAATTTTTTTTCTCTAACGATAAGATTATTTGCTACCTTATCTAGCCAAGTTCCTTTCCCAATAATATTTTCTCTCATTTTATCATACCATATTATTATTTTAACAAGTTTGATTTGTTATAATTCTAAGGAATACTTCTACTTTTAATCCTATTGTATACATAGTTCAAAATCTCACAATACTATATAATTAGTACAATGATATTCCTAAATATTAGAAATAATATAATAAAGATTGTCTGTTTTAGTTTACTTATTTATAGAGTCGGCTACTCTTCTTAATTTTTGGCAGAAGATTCGAAGACTAGATTTATCCAGTATTTGGAGATCTCATGCAACCTTATAAAACTTAAAATCTCCGAATCAATATTTAGAATATTAAAAATTGTATTATTCTACATAAGACTATATTTTTTATAATTTCTTCTTTTGTTCTACATATATTTTTGACAAATATATTTAGAATACCGAAAATAAAAAAAAGGTACAAAGAAGATACTCTTATACAAAGTAGAATGCATTATGTTTATGAGAATTTTACCATTGAGAAATAGTGGTCCACTTAGTTGATCCTAATAAATAACCTTTGTTGGATAGGTGGTATTTTCTTGAATTTATCACTATGTAATCAGTCTTCATAGCTTTTTCTTTCTCAAATGTATTAAGTTAATTGGTTACATAAAAATATAGCTTAGTATGGGTACTTATTATTATTAGAATAAAATAAATATAATTCCTTTATTAAATTAACAAAAAATCCAGGAACATTTTCTGTTAATAAAGAGGAAAGAAAATTATAGAAGTAGCATTTTCTCCAAAATAATCTTTTACATCGTAACAACTTTATAACCTAAATTTAATGATATCTATTTATTTTAATTGTTTTGTAACATACGGACCGTTTTGAACATATCCTAATTTTCTATAATAAGCCCGTGTTCCAATAGCGCTGATAACAGATAATTTATATATATGGAATTCATCTTTAGTTATTTTTTCTGCTTCTTCCATTAAACGCAAACCACGACCACTATGTTGAAATGAGAAAGAGCTGTTTTCTTCTCCCACATCTACAACTTGACCATATACATGTAATTCTCTAATTATAGCTGAACCTTTGTAATTGTCATCATTTAATTCCTTTCTATGTGAATATGGAATATTTCTCAATCTCAGGAAACCAAATAGTAAATTTTTATCATTATTTTCCATGGACAAAAAAACTTCTTTTCCTTCAGATGCTATGTAATTAATTCTATTAAGTATTATTTCCTGATTAAGATTTTTAAGTTTTTGGAGTCCTGCTTCTCGGCACCTTATGCAATTACATTTTAACCCAAGATCCTTTAATTTTGTTATGGCTATTTGTCGTATATTTCCCTTTTTTTCTCCTGCGATAATATCAGAACTCTCAATTTCTCTTTGAATTCTCATTATTCTAACCCAAGGTGGTATTAATTTTTTTACTTCTACAAGGATATTTACTAAATCTTCCTCGGTGTAAGATTCATATTTTCTATTCATATATAGTTTATATAATCCGGTATTTTTTAGAACCAGTGTAGGATATATTTTCAGCATATCAGGTTTAAATGAATTATTTTGTAACAATGTTTTAAAGCCTCTAATATCACTTTCTGGTGTAGCTCCAGGCAGGCCAGGCATCATATGTGCTACAATTTTGTATCCGCAATTCTTTGCAGTTTGGAATGAATTTTTAATGTCTCTTAAATTGTGTCCTCTGTTAACTATTTTATAAATATTCTCCTGCATTGTTTGGACACCCACTTCAATCCTCGTTATTCCGAGTTCTAACATCAAATCTACATGTTTTTGTTTACAATAATCAGGTTTTGTTTCAACTGTAAATCCTACACACCGAATCTTACCGTATTCATTCTTTCTAAACGATTCCTCTAGACTGGTTGAAGAAAGATCGTCATTTAAAGCGTCAAAACATTTTTTAACGAACTCTCTTTGATAATTTTCCGGCATAAACGGAAAAGTTCCGCCCACAATTACAAGTTCAATTTTAGTAATATTATGACCTCTTTGATAGAGTTGATTAAGTTTTGACTTAACTTGGTAATATGCATCATATTCGAAAGACTGAGCTATTTTTGTAACGGGCTCAGTACCAACATAACTCATTGGAGTATTATATTCCAATCCTCCTGGACAATAAATACACTTGCCATGAGGGCAATCGTATGGTTTTGGCATAACTGCGATTACTGCAACACCAGACGCAGTTTTTGCTGGTCTAACTACTAGAATTTGCCTATAATTACTATTTTTTGAAAGATAGGGTATAATATGCTCTTTCTTGGGAACCACAGACAATTTAAAAGCAGAACATGTTAAACTTATAATTTTGTTGATTTCTTTAGGTGACATAATATTACTATTATTTTCTAATTCCATAGCAATAGATTTACAGGCTTGAGAATAGCAAATAGACTCCATAATAATTACTTAATAATCTAACTACACAGAGAGATTTAAAAATATTTATTAATAAAAATAAAATATTGCTTATAAAGATATCTTACTATTTATTAGCTCCTGAAACAGTCTTAGATAAACAAAATTATACTGTTAATTATTAAATAAACCAGCATTCAATATGTTAGCTTAGCAAATAAATTATTTCTTATTCTCAAACATCGCACGATTCCACTATACTTGCATAAAGAGAGCAATCATATATACGGTACGGCAACAAATAGCTTGTTACATTAAGGCAAGATAAAGAAGAGTTATCGAATGTTTACAGAATGGCTTGTTGAAGCATATTATTTAAGATTATTTTTACAACTATTCAAAATACTACATTATACAACTCTACAGAAATTTACATATAGAATCAACATCAAGATGATTGAAAAAGTTAATCTCATCTTTTATTCTCTTTACAGGTATAAGACACATATTTACTGGAATAGATTCAACTGGATTTAAAATATCCCATCCATAAGAATATTTTGCAGATAAGGTCAAATTGAGAAAGAAATATGCTAAATTATATAATGGTCTAACAGATGCTCTAACCCAGATAATTTGTAATATCAAGGTAAGACGAGCACCCACAAAAATATATGACACGTCAAAATAGCTTCTTTTTTATAGCAATAATATCAAAAATAAAATCATTATCTATAATTGTTACAGATAAATCATATGACAGCGAAGATAACCATGTACTTGTGAGAGAACTACATTATTTCAGCGTTATACATCTAGATATAGGATAACAGAATGGAAATGAAATGTGGATACAAGATGATCCTGCATAACCAGCATAAAAAGGATGAAAATATTTTATATATCATAAAAAGGTTATTTGGAGAACTTATAACAATTCACAGACTGGTGAAATTGGTTATTATGCGGATGTTTTCTACACAATTCTTTTATGTAATCGCTTATAGATGTACACAAACGCAATATTATAGCAATTTACCAATGGAAAAACTTATTTTAAGACGGAGCCTTTTATAGTAATATAATCAAGACTTATAAGAAAATAAAACTAAAACAAAATAATGAGAGTTACGTTGTTTTCTCATGAATCGGATGTTGACGGTATTTTTTCTTTGGCAATAGGTTTAATTAGATATCCTCAAGCTAGAATTTTTTTTCTAGATTATAGCAAAGAAAGCTTCATGAAAATTATTAATCAAATTTTTTTTTCAATCGAATCCCAAGAAAAAAATATTTTCATAGTGTCAGATCTTGGTTTTAACGATAATTTGTTAAGTATTTTTAAAAGTGCGTTTCTATCTTGTAAAAAAACAGAGAACCAAGTTATTTGGGTCGATCATCATCCATGGTCTAAAAATACAATAAATGAGGTTAATCCTCTTATTGAGTTAATATTAGATAATTCAGGAAACAAATGTGCCTCAGAATTAATGTATGAACGATTCTTATATGATAATGGATATGCTAAACATTTATCTAAATTAGCACATACAATAGATTTTTTTACCAAAGATCGGTATATTACTCCGTTACCAGAAATCATAAGATATTATCTCAATTTTAACAATTCCTATGAAAGATTAGGAAAACTTGCCATTAAAATATCAAACGGAATATTATGGGATATCGAGTTGAGTGAAGATTATAGAATATACGAATCCTTGAGAGATTCAGATAAAAGGCAAGTATTAAATGACTTGAAAATAAAGAAAATTGATGATCTAAATGTTGTCTTCGTTAGATCATCACCATACATTCAAACAAGTTTATTTTCAGAAGAGGTATTCAACCTCACTAATGCAGATGTCGCTATATTTTATGGAAAAAATGGCAAAATAAGTATCAGAAGAAACAATGACAAAATTGATTGTAATGAAATTGCTTTAAATTTAATCGATGGAGGAGGTCATAAATTTGCTGCAGGAGGAACGATACGAAGTGACCCAAACAAAATAGAAGATATCATTTTAGAAATTGAACAAACCATACATAAAGTAAAATTATAAAATAATGATTAAATTATATGTTTAGAGTTTAATTTGATAATAGAATTAAAGTAGAGAATAAAATGATGATATTAGATGGAAAAAAAGAAGAGGATCTAATCAAATGTCAAACGATAATTAAACATGGGGGAATAATTGTTTATCCTACAGATACTGTTTATGGTTTAGGTTGCGATCCCTATAACAAAAAATCAGTGGAAAAAATTTTCAGAATAAAAAATCGTATTATAAAAAAAGCGTTACCTATTTTAACTTTTGACATTAGACACGTAGAAAAAATAATGTTTTTAGGTGAGAGTGGTAGAAAATTAGCTCATTCTTTTTGGCCTGGTCCTTTAACAATAATAGGAACTTTAAAAGATTTGAATATTCCACAATTGATTACTGCAGGTCAACAGACAGTCGGTATGAGAATTCCCGCTAACATAGAAACCTTAAATTTATTAAAATTTTGCAACTTTGTCGTTGGCACAAGTGCTAATGTATCAAATGAAAGTTCTTGTATTTATGCTAGTGAAGTAATGAAATCTCCGCTGGTAGGATATGATGCTATAGTTATTGGAGATGATGAGAAACCTAAACACCCATTTTCTTTTAAAGGGTCAACAATAGTTGATATTTCTACTCCAAATCTTAAGATAGTTAGAGAGGGAGTGATAAAATCGGAAACTATTTACGAAATTTTACATCAGTACAAATAATGGATTTTAATTTATTGATCACTACTTACAGACATAGAGAATTCGATGCTCTTGATGAAATAAATGTATTACTCTCACACTTTGGTGTTGATGCCCCCATGATAGAAATCCAAAAAGTTTCAGGTATCTTACTTGCATTTACTAATTTAAACCCATTTGACTTGATGGCTAAATTTAAAAAATTATTGGCTGAAGAACCATGGCAATTTAGATATATCCTAAGAGTGATACCTATAGAGAAGTCCCTATCTACAGATCTTAAAAATATTGAAATAGAAGTAGAAAAACTTACAACTAGAAAAATAAAATCAAATGACTCATTCAGAATCTCAGTAGAAAAGAGACATACATCAATGAGAAGTAAAGAGATTATATCTTTTATAGCAAATAAATTAAGTAGATTTAAAGTTTCATTAGAGAATCCTGATTGGATTATATTGATTGAAATTATTGGTAATAAAACTGGAATTTCAGTATTGAAGGAAATAGATATTTTTAATTCAATAATGGAAAAGAGAAAGGCAGGATATTTATTAGAATTCTCTGGCTAATTGTCATAAATTCCTATCAATTATTTTTGCAGAAAATATTTGAAAAGTAATAGTTTAATTAATAATATTAATTCGATTTTATTAAAAATATAATTAAAAAAATATTTATTAAATAAGCCTTATTCTCTTTTAATTTATGCCTGGTAAAAATCATTTTTTTGGCAAAGATATAGTTTCAATTAGAGATTTTTCTAGAGATGACTTAGAATTCATATTTAATTCAACGGATAATATTCAGCGATTAAAACCTGAAGAAAAAAGTGAACTGGGCAGAGGAAGAACGCTCGGTTATATTTTCTATGAACCAAGCACTAGAACTAGAATGAGCTTTGAAGCTGCAATGGCATCGCTGGGGGGAAGTTCGATAGGAATTTTTGATTCAAAATTTTCTTCTATAGAAAAGGGTGAATCTCTTGCTGACACTATAAGAATAATGGATTTGTATTCTGATGTTATCGTGCTTAGACATGCAAGGGATGGTTCTAGCAGATATGCAGCAGAGCTTTCGTCTAATCCAATTATCAATGCAGGAAGTGGAAGTGAAGAGCATCCTACACAAGCAATGCTTGATCTGTATACCATTCTTAAAGAAAAAGGCAAGATAGACAACTTGACAATAGGAATAGTTGGTGATCTAAAATATGGCAGAACTGTATATTCGCTATTGTATGGATTAAAAAATTATCATGTAGACGTACATCTAATTTCCCCACCCAGCTTGGCAATAAGAAAAGAATCTATTTTTGAATTTGAAGGGATAATGAACATTAAACACTATGATTATCTCGATGATATAATTCCCAAACTAGACGTGCTATATGTGACTAGAATACAGAAAGAAAGATTTCCTGATACTCAAGAATACGAAAAGGTAAAAGGCACTTATAGAATAGATGATAAAATATTAGAGAATGCTAAAATTGACCTATCAATAATGCATCCTTTACCTAGATTAGATGAAATTTCTCATACTATAGATTATACCAAGAATGCGATTTATTTTAAACAAGCAGCTTATGGGAAGGCGTTACGTTCTGCTTTATTGGCTTTAATATTGAATGGAGACCCCTTCTAATATTTGCTAATCTTAATATTTAGTGGAATTAATCAACTTATTATTGCAATTTGCAGAAATAAGTTAAGTATAGTTTTCTAATATAACATAAATTACTTGTGTCTAAAAAAATAGTATGAAGTATCTGAGTTACCCTGATACACAGCTACTGAATCCGCATTCTATACACATATTACAACCTTCAGTAATAATGAGTTTGGATTTACATGTTGGACATATCTCGTCCTCATAGATTTCTGGAAGAGGTTTTTGAATGAATTCTATATGTCCTGTATCTTTAGTCGGCTCTCGTGGGGATACAAGCATCTCGTTTACAACATAGTCGGTTACTTCAGGATCGGCCGTATTAATTAGCTTAGAAACATACTGAGTTACATATGGTTCTTTTATTTGTGATTGAATATATTCCTTGACATACTTACTAGGTTTTACTATAAATGATTTTTCTAATGTATTAGTTCCTGTAATATGTAAGACTTGTTCACTTCTTGAACCATCTCGATATACAGTGACACCCTTTAATCCCAACTCATGCGCAAGTAGATATGATGATTTAACGTCTTCGACGGTAACATCACCTGGCATGTTAATAGTTTTTGCAATGGCATTACTTATCCACCTTTGCCATACTGATTGAGCCATTATATGATCTGTCCAATGAATATCGATTGCTGTTGTAAACAAGGACTGTATCCATAATGGTATCTCATTTAATCCTCTAACTGATCCGTAATTATTAGCTATCTTAGTTAAAATATCATCGTTGTATAGACCATTCTCCTTTAATACATTTTCAAATATTTTGTTGGTATAGAAAAATCTCCCTACAGTAACACGTTTTTCAAACACTAATGCAAAGACTGGTTCTACGCCATTAGAACAATCTGCTATCATTGAGAGAGTTCCAGTAGGAGCTATAGTAGTGGTCCAAGAATTACGAATTCCGTATTTCTGAATTTTTTCAATTAAAGAATCCCAATCATACGAATGATTTTCTTTTGGTACTTCATAATATCCAGCTACGGGAATTTTTTCTGATACATATTCACTTTTTTTGTATAAAGGAAATGAACCTCTTGATTTAGCAATTGCTACGCTTTCTTCCATACTATAATAAGTTAATGTTTCAGCAAGTTTATTCATGAACTCGTACCCTTCTTGTGAGGCATAAGGTATACGTAATGAAAATAAAAGATCAGCTATTCCCATGATTCCTAAGCCTATTCGTCTTGTAAGTTTGGTATTATAGTCTATTTCATCTACAGGATATTTATTGGCATCTATGATATTATCTAGGAATCTCGAGGAGATTCTTATAGCTTGTTCATATCTAGACCAATCAAATTCATACATTCCATCTGCCTTTCGTTTTACAAAATTAGATAAATTAATGGATCCAAGATTACATGATTCATATGGATATAATGATTGTTCTCCACAAGGATTAGTAGCTCTGAGAGGTCCTTCTTTAGCTTTAATACAGGGATTGTACTTGTTTATGTTATCGAAGAAGATAATACCAGGTTCTGCGCTTTTCCATGCACTTAATGATATAAGATCTATGAGTTGATGGGAATCAATCTGTTTAAGAGGTTCATGAGTTCTAGGATTTCTGAGAGTATACTTGTTGTTATTATTAATAAGAGCCTTCCAAAAATCATCCCATAATCCAACACTTACATTAAAATTTTCAAAAACACCAGGCTTTGTTTTTGCAGTGATAAATTTTTCAATATCTGGATGCCAGACTTCAAGAATCCCCATATTAGCTCCACGTCTTTTTCCTCCTTGTTTAACGACATCTGTAATCGTATCTATAATTCGCATAAAAGACGCAGGACCAGAAGCAACTCCTGAAGTAGATGCCACAATATCACCTTCTGGTCTCAAATCAGAATAATTAATTCCCACACCGCCTCCAGATTTAAAAATCATAGCTGCATCTGATGATGTTTTCATGATTTTTTCCATGTCATCAGGCATATCCAAAACAAAACATGCAGAGAGTTGTCCTAAACGGGCGCCTGCATTCATTAAAGTAGGAGTATTTGGAAGAAAATCTTTAGATACCATTAACCCATAATATTCTTTAATTCGGTCTTCATAAGAGGTAAACTTTCCTTTAAATATTAGTTTTAAAAGATCTTTAAAAGACGTCTTCATTTGTCCTTTTGAAGCTAACTGAGTGTATAATCGAATGAGCGATTCAAAATGATATTTATTCAAGTAATAAGACCCTATCTTTAGTTTAAGGTCAAAGTCACTTATTTTATCATAATATGCAGTAGCTTCTGTAGTATTTTGATCGTATCCACCTGGTAGGTGAAATATATGTGGATCGTGTAACAAATCAGAAATGGCAACAAGAATAGCTACACGCTCAAACATCTGTTTAGGTGCTTCAATTATTTCATTACTGTCATTTCTTAAAAGATAACGTGAAGATAAGACGCGAAGAGAATTTATATCAAAATCCTTATCAACTTCATCAAGGTTTTTCTTATTTAAAATTTTTATTTTGTCTTCTCTGATTTTTCTTCTTTCGTGTCTATAAAGAATATAAGCTTTGGCAGTATCAGATAATCCATCTTCAATAAGAATAGACTCAACAATATCTTGAACATCTTCAACGCTTGGTATGAAAGATTTATCAAATGAAGTACTATTAAAGGTCATTTTTTTAACGACTTTATTAACAAGTTCTTCTGCTAATTGAAAATTAGGTTTTCCTGTTGCAATCAAAGCTTTATAAATTGCCTGTGATATCTTTGATTCATCAAAATTTACTACTCTACCATCTCGTTTCTTTATTTTAAACACTGATTTATTTTTAGTTTTGTCTATTTCTGATAGTCCCATACAATTTCGCCGTCCAAATTCAAGATATATCTTAGATAATATAACACTTAAATTTTATTATTATACAACATAATTAGCTAAAAATTATATTATTAAATAATCTTATTTGATCTCTTGCAGCCTTCCAGAATGGACAGGATAGTATAAAAAATTAGAGTTGTTGCTATTATTAATATAACGTGACTAAGTTCAAGGCAAAATAAGCCAAAACTATGTAGAGATTGAGGAAATTTTACAAGACTCACATTTCTCACAAATTTTTAAATCAGCGATAAAAAAACGTTCTCCACAAATATTACATATCGAGAAATTTTGAGCAAGATAAAAAAACGGAAGATTTGCAAAAGATTTAAGGATCTTTTTTACATCTCCAATGTCACTAATATTAGTAATATCCAGATCAATAGAAACTCCTCCTTTAAGAAGACCCTCGAGAGATGAATAATATTCTATTATTGGATCCAAATCGATAGAATTTGAAATAATTTTTTCGCCATCAATAATTAATCCTTGTGAATAAATCAAATTTTCGCCATTATTAATCGTTAATGATTTTCCATATTTCTCAATATCCAAATCTTTGAATCTAAAAGCACTATCGTCTTTTAGCATTGTTATCCTTATTTCAGCATTTTCTTGATTTTCTTTGTTCTTCTCATTGATTATATCAATAGCAGTTTGAATGACCTTTTTTATCACGTTATCACCGTTTTTTTCTGGAGTATATCCTAAAATTTCGTATACAGATTCCTGGATGCCCACTAAATTAACCATAGCCTCAATTTTACCCAATTTCAAGTTTGATGTAGTTTGACTAATTATAGGAATTGTTCCCTTTTGAATAAGATCCGATACAGAGAGAAAACGCTGTGTAATTATTGAAAGCAATGGTTTCAATAATATTGCTAGTCTCGCCCTAAAGTATGTTTCGTCTTTATTTGATTGATATGCTATTCTTGGAAGATTAATTGATAATGATTGTAACATCACAACTGTACTTGTATTTGGCATTTCTTCAGATTTAGATAAACCATATCTTGCACGAACTTTATGTTTTGAAAATGATATTATACCTCCAACTTTGGAAAGTCGTAAAAGTTTATCAATAAAAGGATCAAGAGAAGTAAGATCATCATAAACAATTGAGAGAGCAATTGTTGGAATCGGTGTAATAGTTATATATTTTTCATATCCTTCTAGTAATGAATTTACTATCAGAGCATCATACTTACTCAAATTAATAGATATTGTAATATTTGGAGAAAAAGAACCATATGAAGAGATTGTAGAAGTTAAAAAGAAAATGTTTGCTATATTATCCTTTCCAACTTGACCTATTTCGCTTTTCTTTTGAAGAAAATCTAAAAATCCTTCAACAACAATTTCTCTTGAGGCTTCTCTGCTTAATAAAGAAAAGATAAGTGGTATAACTGATTCTGGTGTTTGCAAGGTATTAGATCGGAGAATTCTAGATACGCTTAGATATCGTCCCTTTATATCTTCAAAAATATCAATTATAGAATTAATATTAATAAACATAGCATCTGGAATAATATTCCAGAATCCACTTTTACCTATATTGATCTCTCCAGTCAAGTGCATATCAACAATATCCTTTGGAAGAGAACTGTTCAAAAGATATTCTGTAAAAATTGATTGTGAAGTTTTAACAACAAGATCAGGAATTTCCATATTACGAGTACTAGTTTCATGAATAAGAGACACCATATCAGATGGAGGAAGTCCTAACCTAGCAAGCTTATTTCTATAATCGTCATGACCATGCTCAATTAGTATTGAATTGGTCATTTCCCTTATTAGAGAAGACGTAAGATAAGATGTTTGAAGTTTATAAATTTTATTTTCAACCTCTTCTGTAATTTTATGTGCAAGTTCTAATGGCATGTTAGCTTCTCTTACTAAAGATTGAATTATCTTATTAGAGTCGAATTCTTCAATTGAAGGTTTTGTAGTCCTCACGTATAATTTACCACTTTCTATAATTGATCTTTCTTCAATTTGACGTGCTAAACTTAATACTAATTTACCTAGGTTAGTAATTGTATATCGTCTTTCTGCTTTATTGAGAGAGACCAAGGATTGACGTAGTAATTTTCTTAAATGATATGCAAATTTGCCTGATTCTTTTTTGGATTTAAACCCTGCAAGAGACTTTAATTCAGAATAAGTCAAAGGACCTTTAGAATAAAGAATTCTAAGTATATCAATACGATTTGGGCTAGCCATAACAGAAAATATCATTCTCACCCTTCGCGAGGCGGATTCCAGAATACTGCCATGTTTGGATCCTGTCTTATTAACTATTTGTGATTGTACTCGCTCCATTGCACCGGTTATGAATAACAAGTAATTAAAGCTACTTTGTAAAGTTTTTTATACAATTAATGTAATGGATACTAATCAGGATACTCTTTAAACTAAGCTTCCAATAATACTCTGGAATTTTTAGTTGAGATTTCATTTTGCTTGGAAATATGCTGAATATTTTTACTAATGTTAATAGGAATAGCGGGAATCTTCGACCTTGTTTCTTCTTCCATGATAGTATGTACTTCATTAAGAATTTCTAGTGCATCAGAATTAACAGGAATAGAGATATGATCTACATTTACATTCACATTTGACTGTATCAAAATTTCTGATGATAATGTTGTCATTTCGGAAATTATACTAGCAGCGGCAGGAATGGTTCTAGTTATATCATTCTTCACTTCCTTAACTGTTTCGATCATTGGATTAATAGTGTCAAGAATCTCAGCAAATTCAGATATTGTAGAAAATCTTATTACTATTATTTCTAAACTCATTAATAGTTTCTGGGTAGTACGTTTAATTTTTCTAATATTCACTAATTCGTTTGCTAATGCTTTTGCACGTACTTTATCCCCATTTTTTATATTTATAATTACCTTGTTACGCAACTCTTTATCTAGATTATTAAATCGGTTATTCATTATCCTCAGCTTTGCTAGTTGATTGTTAACAACGGTACTTGCATTAGAGAGCTTTGTTTTTATCTGAGGATACTTTTCCATAAGTTTGTTAATATGGTAATAGAATGTTAAGGTTATAGTTAAGTGAACTAGACAAATTGATTTCATTAAATTTAGTTATTTTGTTTCAAATAATGATAAGTAAATAAAATGATCAAAGTTTTTTCAAAACTAATCCATGTTTTACGTCGAACCCATTAACTTTAACTTTTGATCCGATTGGCAGATCTGCAGGTTTTTTAATACCGGGTAAAAATCCTGAAGCCCGAATCGAAACATCATCTAAGGTGAACACAACCCAGGCATAACCATCGACATCCTCGAATCCCTCAGGAGGGACTGTATGAATAGTAAATGTATTTACATAACCTATACCAGGATACTCTATTAATTTATATTTTCTTCCATGGCAGTTTTCGCAGTATAGTACTGTTGCAATCCTTATAGTGCTACAATCATTACATCTCTTTGCTAATATCTTGGATTTTTGCACAGATTCAATAAATTTTTCTCTTACTACTGAAGGATTAAGATTAGTCAATTGCTGATTAATTCACCTTTTTAAAGATATGGACGGCTGCACTAGCACCAGTAGCACCAAAATTATGAGTTAAAGCGATTTCTGCATCTTTAATGGTTCTTTCTCCAGCTTGTCCAGAGAATTGTTCAAAAACTTCAACAATTTGACCTATTCCTGTAGCTCCAATAGGATGACCTTTTGACTTTAATCCTCCTGATGGATTAATAGGAATCTTTCCTTTTCTGGAAGTAGCTCCATCTCTAATTTCTCTAGCTGCTTTACCTTTTTTGAAAAAACCTAGATCTTCCACATCTATTATCTCTGCGATAGTAAAACAATCATGGACTTCAGCAAAGTCCACATCTTTAGGTGATATCCCAGCCATTTGATAAGCTTGATTAGCAGCAATAACTGTACCAGGAATAGTTGTTATATCCTTTCTACCTTGAACCGCAGCTGGTGAACCTCCTCGTCCCGATCCGATAACTTGAATATATGGTTTTCCACTTTTTTTGGCGAAATCTTCATTGCAGAGAATTAGTGCTGAGGCGCCATCTGAAAAAGGACAACAATCAAGTAGTTTTAATGGAGATGCAACTACCGGTGAATTAAGCACATCTTCAACAGTTATCTTTTTCCTCATATGGGCCTTAGGATTTAGTAACCCATTTTCATGGTTTTTAACAGCAACATGTGCTAGGTCTTCTTCATCCGCTTTATACTTAGTCATATATGCTCGAGCGATGGATGCAAATAAACCAGGGAATGAAGCACCATTTCCACCTTCATAAAAGAAATCAGAACAATATGAAAATAGAGTTGTACTCTGAGTTGTTCCAGTATGAGTTATTTTTTCTACACCTAAAGCCAAGACACAGTCATAAAATCCAGCACGGATATTTGCGAATGCTTCCCTAAACATCACGGAACCAGATCCACATGCTGATTCAATAGTCAAACCTGGAACATGAGAAATTCCCAAATTGCTCATGATAACTGGAGCGATATGCACCTGCTTATCTGCTACACCAAAAACATTTGAAATATATCCAGCTTTAATATCATTAGGTGAAATCCCTGCAGATTCAATTGCATCAACGGATGCACTAAGGGCTATTTCTATAATACTTTCATTAAGCTTACCATATTTAGTACTACCAGCTCCTAAAATACATACATTCTCCACAGCCTAAATTATGAGTTGTATTATAAAAATGTTAGACAGCTCAAATACAAATATTCATATTTACTATGAAATATATGATTTAAGTGTATGAGTTAACCTTCATTATCGATTATTAATATTGATTAATAATAATTGTAAATATTTATTAACGAAATATAAAATATAAAAATCATGAAGAAAGATTTTAAAAAAACTCATGCTTATAGTGAAAAACGATCTCGTAGCAAAAAGGTAGCAAAATTAGAGAGAAGACTTCGAAAAAAACCCAAATACTAAAGTTATTCTTAGGTTTAATAATAAATAAATGAATGAACCTTTTACAATAATCAATTTGAATAAAAAAACAGAAACTAAAAACAAAATTACGAAAAAGGGAATTGTTATAACAGCATTGATTGTTATTGGAATTGTCGGAGCTAGTTTTATTGTTTACCTAGTTCCCTGAGTATGTGTTATCTCATTATACTGTAAATAGTTTAAAATTTCAACTTTTAAAGGTTATATCAGTATTATTAAACAAAACATTATGTATTAATTATAAATTATACATATATGCGATGTTTTTAAAATCTAATAAAAAGTATTTATTATCATATAAATAAATTTTCCATTTTGCGATAGAAAGCATATTTAAAACACCTATATAAATTAGATAAAGATAGTAGTAAACCAGCTATTTCTACTCTAATGACCATGGGATTATTTGAAAGTATTCGAAACTCCTTATTGTATGGATTTTTTATATTTTAACTTTCTTTGACTTCCTAAAGAATTGGAATCATTTAAGGATAAAAGAAATTATATGTAGATATAGAATGGTATTCAACCCTAGGTGTTTTGGTAACAGAACAGAAAATCAAAGGAAGATAACTTTTTAATTAGTGATTCTTTTTTAGATTAAACTTTATCTATTATATTACATTTATAAAAAGGTATTAGTTTGATGGATTGAATACTGTTACCGCTGATTTTTCGATAGTTATTTTTTTATACTTTTCTATAACTTCTCTCAATGTATAATCCCATCCATGTTGTAGGTCTTCAATATTATCCGTTTCTGCAATTGGATGTATATAGTTCTCGTTGTGATTTGTTGAGGCGATAAACTGTGCATTATCTATTTTTAAATCTGAATCAAATAGTAAACATATAGCATACTCATTCCCCTTATCATTAGTCCAAAGTTGGATTTTTTTGTGAATAATATTCTTTTCATTACCGATTTTGTTAACCTCATTGAGATGAATATTTAATTTTTGTAATTTTTTTTTATCAATAATTTTCTTAAATTTATATTTATGGATTTTGGATTTACTTAGTTTATCCTCATCATAAGGATTAAGAGGCGACAATTGAGTATTCATATAAACATTATTGACAATTTTATTTATACTGTTATAATACAACTACAAAAAAATACAAACTTGGATATAATAATTATTAAACGGTAGATTTTAGCAAGAAAATAAATCGTATAAAACTAATTCTTTTAACTATTATATTAATTTCAATCTCTATTTTGGTATAGATTCCAACGATTAGAAGACCTATAATTTTTCATTTGAAAATTCACATTATTTCTTACATGGTAAATTATTTACTATGATAAATAGAAGTAGAGTATTTCCTGAAATAATAAAATTAAAAATTACAAGTCGAGTAGATTTACATAAGGATAAAAACTTTAGGCTGATGATTGCTTTCTTCTTTTATTGATAAAATTTATCAGATAATATAAATTTTCAAATATTAAAATTTGACAAAAAATATGAGGTTCTAATTTTAAAAAGTACATGAACTCTAATATTAGTAATATTCCCGTATAAAATATGACAAGATTAATAAAAAAAATCTGGATCTTCTATCTGAAAAATAATAAACAATCTTTTTTTATTTATAACAAATAATTAGTTATTATGAAAGTCACAACTGTCTATAGCCTTTTGATTCTTTTTTCCAATACTAATTATCATACAAAATATTGCAGGACAAAGTTTTTAAAATATAGTACCTTATGTGTAGATATCTACAAAATTATCTTTAAACAAACTTTTTAATCTGCCTACATTTACTGAGGACCATAATACACTTTCAGACTTATTTTCACTATTTTCATAAACCATCTTTTAAAATTTTTATAATAACGCTCAAAATTTTTCGTGAGTTTCTACTTTGTATCCTTTGCTATCCATCAATTTAAAAAGTAATTTAACATATTGTTTTGTAACTTAAGAATAAGATTTCTCAAGTTGTTTTCTCATTTAAAGTATAGCACTCATACACCTAATAATAGTTAAAATACTCTTTTTTTCTTGCATAGCTTAAAATCTTAATTCATCAGTTTTATCATTTCCATCATGATCTATTTTTATTAAATCAATCCAGTTTTCTAGCCTTTTTCCCTATTGTACCTTCTCTCATTTTTAAATTGGATTAAAAATTAAGAGATTGCATATTATCTTATGCATGACTTAAGGATTTAAAATGTTCAATTAGTTAACTGTTCTTTATTGTTAGAAGGGATTCGAACTGAGAAATTCAGCGCCGGGAGAGGGATTCGAACCTCGTAGTCAATCTCGGGGGTTCTTTAATAGATTTCGAGGAAACCTAATTGATATTTTAGATCTAGAAAGAAAAAATAGAGATAGATTTGCTATGGAGAATAATCAAAAATTAGGGATTTGGTAAAAACAATTACCCCTTATAATACCAATATATTTGTTGATCACCCATCAAAGTTAGGCAATGGATCGGTAGTTAAGATGGTAATCCTCCTATTCTAACTAAAGGAATAAGATTTCCAGAAGAGTCTTGGATTGACAACCACCACTAATGGCAGCATAATCGTCATTACACTCAACACTTGACATTAGTGATTCATGAGGAAAATGGTC
>JANWKP010000044.1 GCA_025451315.1 Nitrososphaerales archaeon
ATAATTATATATAATGACAAACCTTTGGATTATATCTATTACTCAAAATATGAGTCGAGCTGAAATACCAATTGAAATATAAGAAATTGTATTGGTTCATGAACCTGATATTTTTCCAATACAGTGAATGAAAGTAAAATTTAGATAATTTCCTTATTACTATAACATTATACTCTTATTTTGAACCGCTATCGGTATTACTATCTACTTGAGATATTTCTATAAAATTCAATATATTAGGGGCAACTAAGACAAAAATTATGTATGTAGCTTTTCTAAGTTACAACCAATTAAAGAAATAACTTTCTGTTTTGAAAGAAAACAATCTAATAGAATATAATGAAGGGACCCAAACCTATAAGACTACAGAAAAAGGATTAAACTATCTTAAAATGATGAATAAAATTGGTGAATTATTACATATTACTGCCAAAAATGATTAGTTAATTGGATAATACAAATAATAAATCCTAATTTTTAGTGTAGATAGATTCTTAAGACTATAATCAGTTTTGACAATTATTGGTATGCAAAGGAATATGTTCACGCCATAGAGCAATCAAACCAACAAGTGGGCAACGTTATACAATAGGACAGAAACGTTGCCAGGTTTGTCAAATTTTTATTAATTGGCAAGGATTTTATTGCCCATGTTGTGGATATAAATTAAGAGGAAAACCCAGAAATAGCAAATTCAAAGAAATGATGATGTTAAATCCACTTAGTAAAATTAATTAAAGAATTCAGAAATATCAGTTTGGTTAATTTTCTAGAATATTGTTTATATGTTCTATAATCATTAGAAGTTGGTATTCTAAAATGTACAACAGGAAATGGTCTTTTATTGTAACTGTTATAATGATTCTTTCTATACCAATAACTATTCTAAGTTCAGAAGAATCTAGCGGAAATAGGACAAGAAATGGAAGATAATAAAATAAATCAACTTACCTTGATTGATAAATAAATATTTTATTTTTAATTATAGTATAATCTTGGAGTCTCGTAAATACATTCTCGGATTATTTTTTATTTATTTTATTTCTTAAGTAGTCGCTAAGAATTACCCTGACAGTTTCCGGTATAGTCTCTAGATATCTATCTTTACGTTCTTTTTCTATTAATATTACCATTTCTTCAGGTAATGATAACATTACTCGCTTCATTGCCATGTTTATATCAATATATATCAATAGATATCTTTATAAACATATTGTTGTGTATATCTCCCATCTATTGATAAATAACATCATTCGACCATCATTACTAACTAAAACAGAATTAGACTTGCTATTAGGAAATATACAAGTATCTGGCAATTACAATCGTAAAATAAAAAGTCAAATTAGAAAAAAGATTAACAATTTTGAGAACCTTGAATTACCATTACTCCTAGAAAAAGGACTGATATCCTTTTCACCCGTTACCAAATATAGTAACGGTGTTACTAAATACAGTAACGTAGACATTGATTCTTCCTCTTCAAACAGTAAAACTTATGCTCAAATGAAAAGCCTTGAGCGGGATTTGATCCCGCGACCTTTTCCTTACCAAGTCAGCCTAAGCTCCCAAGGCACTGGCGTGATCAAGTCCCTTCAAGGCTTTAACTTATCATCAATAACTCAACTAGGGAAATATGAAACATCAAATACCTATAAACAGGAAATTCACAAGAAATTGATTGGGACAAGTTTCAAGAATAGTAAGATGCAGACTATTATATGCAAAAAAATATTCTTCAGTTCTCACGGAAGAAAACGCACAACCTCTGTTATCTATTCCTAATGATAAAAGACTGCAAATAATGAAATCTTTAGCTATATTATCAAAGTATTTAGGTTGTTATGATAGATGGAAAATAATTAAAGAAAGATATCAGTTGAAATGGTCAAATGAGGATTCCATACAGGTTTTTCAAAATCTTACAAACCAAGAAAATAACTATAGTTCAATGATAAAGTGGGTAAAAGACGTTTGTAAACAATTACCTGCACATTACGCTAACATTCTAATCTATTGTACTTTAACTGGGCTTAGACCTAATGAAGCTTTTAGTAGCATCGATCTAATAAAATCAGATCTGGATAACTACCTTGACAAAGAGAAGATGATTTTAGAACATGTCAAGTACCCCAAAATTTTCTTTAGAAAAACCAAGAAAGCATATATTAGCATTGTAAATGATTCAATAATTCAAATTGCTAATGATACAAACCAAAGTAGCTATAATTCTTTACGTTGCTATTTTAAAAGAAGAAGGATACCATTCAACCTCAATTACTGTAGAAAGATATTTGTTACATATTTAGGAACAAATGGAGTAGAACAAGAGATTATCGATCTATTACAGGGCAGATTGCCAAAGTCTGTATTTTTAAGATATTATTATAGACCTGACATTGTTATATACACAAAAATCCAAAATCAACTTAAATCACTATTAAAAGATATTCTTATTAAAAAATAAAAATTAATGATTCAGAATTGAGATAGTATAACAAGAATTACTATGGCTATTCTTATATTATAATGAATACTCATGTCTATCTTCTAAGACATACTTGTCAGGGTTGTCATGGTAGAATCTTATTATCTACTTTTTGTCATTTTATATTTGGATACTATCCTATACTATTTTTTATACATTAGAATAGTACTATGACATCTATGACATCTATGACAAATAGTAAAAGAAATAGAAAAAATTATTTTTAATTAAACATCCATTTTCGATTCAATGGAGGAGGTGCCCATAGTTTTCTGGGTTAGATGCTCTTTTTTATCTACCATTTAATAAAAAAAGCAATTTCCTTATATTACTATTTCTAAATCGTTAATTGGGTTAAGATTCAATGTTTTAAAGGACATAATATTGAATTTTCAAGTAGCGATTTAGATTTATTACAGTAGAAGTAAATTTACTTAATTTAAAAAAAATGTAGTTAAATGATTCTTGGTAATACAACCAAGATGGTTCCTTAATCCTAGATCATGGAGTTTTCATAACTATAACTAGTCCGCTACCTGATTGTACAAGATAGCCAGCTAGTTATTACTCATTCTTCATTACAAACACTTGACCATTTGATCCTTTGTCTACTGAAACACGACCGTCGCTTTCTAAATTGATTATCGCAGTTATTACTTGCTGAATATTTGTTCCGGTTGAACTTGCGATATCCTCGATTATTTCATCAAGGGGAATTGCTCCATCTTCTGCTGGTGGTAACAGCTCAAATATCTGTTCGAGTAGCGAATCGTCTAATCGTTCCTCGGTATTAGTGTTAATCCTAGGAAATTGCTTTTGTTGATTAAATCCGTTTTTACTATTAGTAGCGTTACCCTGCTGGGCGTCGTATCTAGCTAACATTATATCCCACAGTCTGGGCCCTGTTGCGAGTTTCATTTTAAGGTAATCTCCTCATAACTATTGAGTCGCCCCGTTGAATTATTTCTAGGTAGTCCTGCTTTTGGATTCTGAGACTATCTTTTACAGCCATTGGAATATTAATATAGGTACTTCCGTCACGGCTTTGAGTAATTGATCTTACAAAGCGTTTATTGTTTTCTATTTCAATTGTTGTAGCCATATCCTACATTTCCTATTGCCATTAATGTGAATTAATAAAACCTCGTGGATCTAGTTGATATTAATTCTCAAAGCATCCCTATGTTATCTATGGAATAATGATAGTTATTCGAATAAATATGAGCGCCGTCAAGACCCCTAGTCAGTCAGAATTTATCTTTAAGCTACTCGGGTGTTATTCACAGCTCCCCGAAATACTTAAATAGGATTTTATAAAATATGAAGAAATCTTATAAGTCAATTTTATGTTTGAATTATTATGTTAAAATTAATTCATAGCACATTTTTTTTAACATCAATAGCTATAGCTGTTTTTCTAGTACTGACATTTCCTAGTTTGCCTTTAAACGGATTTGGTCAAAATGAGACACCAAGTAATCAAGATAAGGATGTTACTATAAAAATGCAATTAAAACCTAATACAATTGTCAAAGGGGTGCTTGATGTTACAGGCTTTCAATTTTCCGCAACTAATTCGACTGCACTTTGTCCTACAACTAGTTGCGAATACGAACTTATTGATGGACAGAGTTTATTTCACTTCGCAACTGATTATGAAAAAATTTTAGTTGGAACAATCAAAATCGATACAGGGGAATCTACTCAATTAAAAAGAATGAAGACTTATTTGCAAGCAATAGAAGGACGTGAAACGGATGATGGTAAGACTATACAAGTTTTAATAGGAAGATTAGATATCGGAATAGATGAATTTAATCCAGAATACTCATTCAGTGTAAACGGTACACAAACAACAATAGGCGATAACTTGATATTAGACTTGAAGGGGACAAAGTAAGAGAATAAGCAACTAAAATCTTTTGTATAGTATGTAAAAAAATACAAGGTAATACAAGATATTATATCTATAATTACTTGGGTTGATCCAAATACGCATCTTCAAATGAAATAAAAAAAACACGATATCAGGATTAACCAAATTGCACGTTAAATGGGATTTTTATGCATTTTAGCCCGATTTCTTTGACCTATATTTCCAGTAGAATTCTACTCCAGAATTTTTCTGTTATTACCTTCAAAAGTTAGAATCTCATTTCCAGACTTATCGGATTTTATTTGAATCCCTCTACTTAACCTCCTAGCTTCCTTGACAAATTCTCCAAAATTGGCCTCTGGAATTTCTAAATCTAGAATATCGTATACCTTCAATTTTAAGGGTTGAATACCTAAAGCATTGAGCTGTTCTAGATCAGTCTCTTTGTATTGTTTCATGAAACCTTTCATCTGATCTTCAACTGAGATCTCTTTAACAATTCTGACTATTTTGTCGGTATCATTACAGTTTTCAGCTCTTAATCTATGTTGTTCAATTAAATTTTCCTTGTAATCCCTTAACCAATCTTTAAATTTAAGTCTTAGCAGTTCGTGTTTACTATTCTCTGCTTCCTCTTTCCTGAGCAAGTCTTCGTCATAGACTTTTGTATAATCTAATGGGCTACTACATTTCCAGCATACAGTAGCTGATATATCAGTCAGTTCTTTGCATCTCCAACATGGTTTTGGTGTCAGACAAGACTCTGTTTTTTTAATTAGTTTAACCTTAGAATCGGGATATGCTTGAGCGAGAGCATCATCTAAATCTACCCCAGCCATGTGAATATATTTACCAACAACTTTTGTTCCAACAGACCAACCGAACCATTTACACAAATGAGCTTCTTTAAAACGTCTGGAAGCCAAATGAGTTGCACGGCTATGACGAAGTAAATATAATCTAGAATGCTTATGATTTAGATTCGCAGTAGTCATTGCATCATAAATGATATTTTCTGCTCCCCTCAAACCTAGAGGCTGATTTTTCCGATTAGTTGCTTCAGTTATCCATAATCGAAATTGATTTTCATGTTTTAATGGAGTAATACTCAACCATTGTTGTAATAAAGGAGCAAAAGAAACGATTCTTATTCTTCTTTCACCTGTCTTTCCTCTTAAAATGAATATAGCACCATTAGTATCTATTTTAATATCTAAGTTAGTAAGTCTTAAAAATTCTTCAGGACGAGCGCCAGTTTCATATAAACACGCTAAAAATGCCTTTTTCTGAATAGTAGGTGCTGCCTCAATTAATTTTTTGATTTCTTCCTCATCGAGATACTCGTTGATATCTAATTGTCTATCTTGACTTTTTTTATCCTTTCCGACTTTTACAGTGAACCATTTTACAGTATCAGGATAAGAATCATCATTTCCAAAAACCATTTTGTAAAATTTTTTTAAAACTGCTCTGAATTTTTCATGTGTTTCTACAGCATAACCTTTTTCATCCATCCATTTAAATAATAATTTTATATCATCCTTTCCAACTTTAGAAAATGGTTTGTTAAATTGTTTTCTTAATTGAAGCATTACCGAAATACCTTTGATAATAGTTAGTATCGCTTGATCCTTTTCTTGCATTATCTCAACAAATTTTAACAAATCTGTTTTATCATTTCCTTTGAGATCTGTTTGAATTCTTCCCAGCCAATAGTTTAACCTATTTTTTCGATTGTAAAGATCTCTCATGTCGAAGCGTGTTATAATATATGCTGATCGAGACCTATTACTTTTGCTGATAAAGTCCGCTGAAGAAGAAATAGTTTCTAGATTTTCTGCAATTTTATTTAAGGGGACTTGAAGCGAGGAATCAAAGCCTTGAGCGGGATTTGATCCCGCGACCTTTTCCTTACCAAGGAAACGCTCTACCAGGCTGAGCTACCAAGGCACATGGGTAACTGTATACAGTTCTAATTATTGTAACTCTGAATCTAGCCGGGATAATATAAATGGAAGATTTGATATTAAGTTTTGGGAAGAATAAAGAATATGTATTCAAAAATACTCTGAATCAATAATAGATGTAAAATTTCTATATGGAAAAGCCTCTTACACTGAACTTTGATTGTGATGCTTGTTCAATATTTAATTTTCCTCATCAAAAATAACCACAAATAATGAAAGATATCTTTACGCTATCAAAGTATTTTGGATGTTATGATAGATGGAAAATAATTAAAGATAGATTTCAACTTGATGGTCAGATGATAATTCCGTTGTATTTCAAAACATAGATAATAATCAGAATAATTATAGTACTATTAATTACTATTAATAATAGATTGGATAATTAATGCAACCCATGTTCCTTAATCCCTTTTTTTAAATGTTCCTTGATTGAATGTTTATCGGAACCAAGAAAGACTGATGCAGCATTAGCATCTTGTTATAGAACATAGTTTTCCGTAACTCTTTTAATTTGTTATTGATGTATCCAAAAGGATTATCATCATTTACTACTCTACTTGCAATACCTCCTAGGATCTGTGTCTTATTTGGTTCAGAATTTGTAATAAAAGATTTTCAATTTCTTCATATATTGGTGCAATGTTGATTAATATATTTGATAACAACATTTCCATCTTTGTAAATCATCTTTCGTAGTTTGTCTTGATAGCAAAGTTTGGATCTATACTAGGAATTGTTGTTGATTTATTCTGAAAAAACAAAATTTCTTGATATGTTAAGTGGCTATTATTGTATGAATAAACATTCCGATTGAACAAGGTAGGATATGTTTTAGTCTTTGTCATCGTCACCGTCATGTACTCTCTAAAAGAGATAGCGTCAAATATACCCGTTTTGGTGGGTATTGCAATGACGTTTTTTCATTCCATTTTCTAGTGAAAGTTTGTTTGCATATATTACAAAATCCACTTAGGATGTTTCAATAATCTGAAAAATAGTATTGCGTTTATTTAAATATTTTTAGAAAGAGTTACATTGAGTAATTCTTTACAACTAAATCGTTTAATAATCATGAAAAATTCAATTAACTTCAATACTAGATTTAAAAGAGAATTATTAATCAAAGAATATCATTGAAGGCTAAAATCTATAACTAGGTTAAATAAAAAAATGTACTATAAAAAATTAGTATAAGAAATATCCAATCTAATTATATAGAAAAGGGAATAACTACATTATTCTTTAATAAAGTTAGATTTCTTTAGAATATAAGATATAGTAATTAGAGAATCAAGATATTACTTATAATGAATTAGAATATCTAGGTTTTTTAGACTTTTATTAGAAATATCTATTTTCTAGAAAACATATAAATAAAATAATTGTTTACTATCAAATTTCAATGGAAAAGAGCGGAGAACATCAAAACCCTGAAAAAATAAACCCAAAGAGCCCTTCATATTGCGACCAATGCGAGAAGGATTCCATCATTTTTGATAATTCTGCAAATGAATTTGTTTGTTCTTATTGTGGATGTGTAATTAATAATGAATTACTAAATACTGAAAATATGCAAGGTTATATTATTCAATCAGATTATAACGATAGAGCTAGAACAGGCATGCCCGAATCTCTAGCCGTTCATCATAAAGGGTTATCTACATTAATAGGAATGGGTGATATTGATGCACGTGGTAAAGCTTTGCCACCAAAACAAAAAATGGAAATTCAACGTCTCAGAACTTGGAATAGTCGATCGCAACTTAATGATTCTGTTTCAAGAAATCTTGAAAAAGCTTTAAAATATTTAAATAATTTTGGAGACAAGCTCGCTGTAAATCACGCTGTCATTGAAAGTGCTGCATATATTTATAGAAAAGCTGCAATTAAAAAATTAGCCAAAGGGAGGTCTACGATAGGATTAGTAGGAGCATCATTATATGCTGCCTGTCGCGAAGCATCAACTCCCAAAACTATTTTAGATATTTCTGAAATTTGTAACATTTCAAGTAAAGAATTAATGGCTCATTATAAACTCATCTTAAATGAATTAGAACTTAATATTCCTGCTACCAAGGGGCCTGATTATGTTACCATTATTTGTAACAGACTAAAGTTAAGCGAGAAGACCAAAAGAGAGGCATTACATATATTTTCAAAGGTAGAGCAGAAAGGTATTTCGATTGGTAAAAATCCCAGAGCAATAGCAGGAGCTGTTATATATTTAGCGTCTCAGGTATGCGATGAATTTATTAGACAGGTAGAAATTTGCCAAGTAGCTGACATTTCAACTGTATCTTTACGAAAAAGATGCAAGGAAATTAAGGCTTTAACTGAAATGGAAAATATCGTTAATATTTAATATTTTCAGGCTAGGATGTCTCCTCTTTTATAAAGAAAAAAAGGAAATAAAAGTTATCAAAGGTAATTGAATTTATTTACAGTTTTTTTCCTCCCAAAAACCAATTATCCTTTGGATTTTCATCAAATACAACTATTACATGTTCAGGTTTTGTTTGTAGAATTTCTACTGCGGATTCTGTTATTTTTTGTACAAATAATTTTTTTTGTTCATCCGATCTACCCGGATACAGAGATACTGTAATCAGAGGCATTATTATTTTGCATAAAACTATTAAATAAACTAATTTACTATAAAATTAATTAGTAATGTTAATAATTTTATTTTTTAACTCTAAATTGTATAATGAATTTGAATTTATATTATTACGGATAATCTAAAATATTAAGATAATTAATATACCATAAATTTTGAAATAGGATTGTTATTTCCCCTAAGTATATTCTCATTTAAATAATAATAACAACTAGGAAAAGATATCAACTATGAGATAATCTCGAAAATGTACAGTCTATTATTAAATGGTAATACAGAAAAAAAGATAGACAAATATTTACAAATTTTATTCTAAATAGACAAATATATGAAAAATTTATTTCACTATTATTTTAATTCCTAGATCAGCATGATTCAAACTTTTGTTAAAATTATTGTTTTAGCTTGAAAGTATGGTTCATGTTAACATAAGGATAAAGTAATAGTCTTATTATACAAATATATTATGTTCTATGATCACTTTTACAAGATTTTTTCAATTCTATTCATCTATTTTCCTTAACCTAACAGAGCCAAAGTTTTATTAAATTATTCTAATTCTAGAATCCATCTATAAAATACTGAATTTTTCAATTAAACAATTGTTTCTATTGTTATTTCAAAGATTCAAAACTTCTTTAAAAATATTAACAAGATCAAAATTCGTTATAAGTAAATTAAATAGAAATCTGATCTTTATGCTTATATATTCGTAGAAAATAGCTCTTAATATCTAATGCTTAGCGTACAAGAATGGAAAAGATGGTTCTTATATCAACTTATAGGTGGAGGAGTACATAATGCAATATACCACGACCATATCTTAAGAGAACTTGGAAAACATTACGATATTAACTTGGACAGGGCATTGAGAGATTTAATTGATGATGGAATAATAATGTTAATAGAATCAAAGAAGAATAAGAAGTATATTGTAAATTTTGAAAGCCTTTCAGAGGCACAAATGATAATGAGTCTAGATAAAAATACCAATGCTCATAAGACTAGTAAAATTCATGACCATAACACCGTGAATTATATGAATTCTACAAATGAGAAAAAATTTGTTCAACCTTATCTTTCAGAACCTAGTGGATATGTTTACTGGTTTGATAATGAAGAAAATAGGAAATTTAAAAAACAAAGTGTCTATAGAATATACTTTAAAGAAACAGACAAGACCAATTTTGCTGCACAATTAATAACGAAACCAATAGGTACCTCAAAAATAATATATATGGGTTCTATCAATGATCCAAATTCATATATATCTCGATTATGGCGAGCAGTAGTATCCGTTTCAGAAGAAAATAATGAGGGAACATTTATTCTTCAACACATACAAGATAAAGATAGAATGGCATGCGGTAATAATAGACAAAGAGGAAAAATTGCATTATCTATTTTCAAGAAACTAGGATACATTCAACAATCTGAATTCAAAGGTAATTCCATTCGATTCAAGGTTAGTGGTAAAAAGCCATATTCTATTACATTAGATGAGATTTTTAATCTAAAAACCAAATAATTTTCATTACTATTAAGTGAGTTAAAGTTATAGCATCCTAGATCTAACTTAACTATATACCTACGTTAGTATAAGTAATTTCGGTTAGAGATAACAAGTGATTCATTAATTACATTCTCTTATTTAGGTAGCAATATTCATTTTATCATCACTATCTTGATCCTAGAAACAACAATAGTGATGAAAGAATATTGGATATCCTTGTTCAATACTAAATGAAGCGATTGAATTAAAGAGATCATGCAATTGAAGAAAAGTCACTACTCTTCTTTAATTGATGATCAAGTGAAAAATGAGCATTTAATGTATCAGAGGATATAACTAATTGACTTAGAACATACAATAATATTAAAAAAGCAACTATTATAATTACCAAGATAACAATTCTATATTTTATATCTTGAGGTTTATTTTTATGTTGTGTTGGTGCTTGCTTTTGTTGTTGTTGTTGTTGCACATTACTATTCTGTGCTAGCCTCTTTTTTTCTAATTCTTCTTTTCTTTTCTTGGATTGTTTAGTATTTAGAATTGGAATTCTCTTAATTACAGAACCATTTATTTTAGACTTTTGAACCTCATACAATATGATATCTTCGTCTTGATCTGATTTAATATTAAACAGATCCAGAGCTTTTGAATAGTCATCGAATTCTTCAATCGATGATGGCGATTCTATCTCCCATGATTTTATATTTTCGACTGAGGAATTAGATTCATGATTTGAAGACATTAATTATACTAATATTTAGATATTATTTAATAATTTACTTGTGTTAATTATAACTAATGTTAATTTAAGAAATTGAATCTGTCCATGATATTTAATGAAAAAATGCATCTACCATAAATGCGATGAAAACTGCTGTAAGATAAGGACTTGAAAATTTAAAAACTGTCCATGATGCCTTTTCTGTAGGTTTTAGTAATAGCCATAAAGAAAGACCCATCATTATAGCACCAAATAAAGTTGCAGTAATTAAATATATTTGTCCAAATTGATTAAAGAAGAAAGGAAGTATACTAAATAAAACCATTATCAAAGTGGTAACAGCGATTATTCTTACTGCTCTTTTCTCTTCACAAACTACTGGCAACATAGGTATTTTGGCTTTTTGATAATCTTTTCTTACATGCAAAGCCAAGCTCCAGATATGTGTGGGTATCCAAAAGAATACAAGACCAGCCATAACTAAACCAATTTCCAAGTTTTGAGTAGTTACAGTAACATATCCTATTAATGCGGGAACGCCACCTGAAAATCCTCCAAGGATAATATTTGCTTGGTTCCGCCGCTTTAGCCATTTACTGTAAACTATAATATTGTCAAATAAACCAAATAACATTAATAAAAATACCCACAAATTGATGAGCCAGGAAAATATTAATGCAATAGCAGTTAAAATAAGACCAAAGATTAATGCATTTCTTGGAGAAATTCTTCCTGATGGAATAGGCCTATCTTTGGTTCTATCCATTATAGCATCGATGTCACGATCATTATAACCCGTAATAGTATCAGCAGCTGCTGAACCTGCTGCAACTCCTCCTAGAAGTAGCATCCAAGTTAAAGGAGTTATCGGTATATTAAATAATAAAGATGCAGTCAGAGCAGATCCAAACGCAGTAAATACTAGCAAATACCAAATCTTTGGTTTTGTTAATTCATAATAATTCTTAACCCTGTTCAAGATTGTGATTTCGTGGATCACTGACTTAATCTCAACTCTTTACCAACCAATCTAACTTATCATAGTCTTAAATATTAATTCTTCAAATCGAATTTTAAATTAATATAAAATTAAATCATATTTTTAGTTTTGAGTAACTCAGCTAAAAGTACAGCTCCCTTAGCAGAGCCCATTTTTTCATTATGTGAAAGCAAAACATATTTGATGCCATTGTCAAATACTGTATCTTTTCTCAATCTACCTACAAACGTAGTCATTCCATCATTTATTTCTCTATCTATTCGAGGTTGAGGGCGAGTAGGATCATCATGGACTATGATATATTCACTTGGAGAGGAAGGTAGATCATTAATTTTTATTGATTTCGAAAACTTTAGCATAGATTCTTTAACTTGTTCAGGTTCTGAAGGTTTTTGTGTTTCAACAAAGACAGTTTCAGTATGTCCATCCATTACAGGTACTCTAGTACAGGTACAACTTACTTTAATCATTGATGAGGAGATTGACTCATTTTTAAGAGTTCCTAAAATTTTTTTAGTTTCGACTTGAACTTTTTCTTCTTCTTTAGGAATAAAAGGAATGACATTATCTATAATATCAAGTGCTGCGACACCTGGAGATCGTCCTGCACCTGAGAGGGCTTGCATGGATGTCATAAAAATAGAATTAATTCCAAAATTATCGAGAATGGGCTTTAATGTAATTGCTAATCCTGTAGTGGTACAATTAGGAAGCGGACAAATAAATCCTTTCCAATTTCTATTTTTCTTCTGTATATTCAATAATTCTATATGGTCATCATTTATTCCCGGAATTAGGATAGGTACATCATCTTGGTATCTAAATGCAGCGGCGGTACTGATAACGGGTGTAGTTTTTGCAAATTTTGGTTCAATTATTTGTGCGTCAGATGATTCAACTGCTGTAAATATTAGATCGTATGCTTTAGGGTCTATTTCATCTACACTACTTACGATTTGATCTTTTATATAATCAGGAACTTGTTCCTTATTATGCCATTTTAAAATACCTGTGCTATCATCACGAAGTGCATCAATATATCGCTTGCCAGCAGATCTTTTTGAGGAAGCTATTGCTGTCAGTTCAAACCATGGATGGTTCTTGAGTGCAATAACAAACTCTTGGCCTACTGCACCTGTAGAACCAATTAGTGCAACTTTTAACATAATAATGACTATTTGATATACTTTTTAATAATCTTTGTTCAAGTTTAAAAAAACATTTACATGATAATTGATATTGATATTATCGATAGTGAAGTTTTGCTAAATCTTGGTGATAGTAACAATGGAAATCGGGTAAATAATCTGCATGCAAGCAAAAAATTGACAAGTCTTGATTCGTGTTCTCATGGAGGTATATATTCTACTAAAAATTATTTAAAAGTGAAAATCGATTTCAGTTCCAATGTAAACCCATTAGGTATTTCTAGACAAGTTCTAAAAGAGATTAGAAAAAATATAAAACAAATATCCCATATTTATCCCGATTCAAACTGTAATTTACTCAAAAAAAATATTGCAGACTATACAGAGCATGGTATTGATAAAGATTGGATAAGTGTAGGCAATGGTGCAACAGAGCTCATTCATAATTTTGCAAAGGCTGTTTCGTTAAAAAATTCCATCATAATATATCCTACATTTTGTGAATACGAATTGGCATCTAAAAGGTGTGGAATGAAAATAGATTATATACCATTGTCAAAAAAATTGGAAATACAAGCCAATTTAGTTCTAGAAAAATCAAAAATTAATCCTAATAGTCTAATTTTCATTTGCAATCCTAATAATCCCACAGGGCAAGTGAACACTGACATAATAGAGAAAATTATAAGTTGTATTGATAGTTCTAAGACAATTTTACTGCTTGACGAGAGCTTTATAGAATTCCTAAATGATATAGAAAGAAAATCCCTCATATCTAAAATAAAAGAATATAAAAACCTAGCAATCCTAAGGTCCATGACAAAGTCTTATGGATTAGCTGGTTTACGTTTAGGTTATTTGATTGCTCACCCACATTTAATACAGAAATTAAAATCATTTCAAATTCCTTGGAGTGTTAATGGAATTGCTCAAATTGCAGGAATTGCAGCTTTGAAAGATCAAGTGCACATATCAAGGGCAAAAAAAATTATTCAAAAGGAAAGGAATTATATGTATAAAACACTTAATAAAGAAGAGAGCAACACTCATGCTTTAAGATCAGATGTTAATTTCTTTTTAATCAAATTAAAAAATATCGATTCTATTGCATACCAAAAAATATTGTTAAATATTCATGGCATTTTAGTTAGAGATTGTTCTAGTTTTACTGGGATGTCCACTGACTTTATTAGAGTAGCTGTAAGGACGCATAGGGACAATGTGACCTTGTTAAAAGCAATTTATGATATCAACAATAATTTGTATAAATACAAGTTGCTTAAGAATTAAATAATTCCACATGAGAAGAAAGATGTAGAATTTTTATGAATGCTAAAGTATTGATGGTTCAAGGTACTTCGTCAGGAGCAGGCAAAAGCACTATTGTAATAGCATTATGTAGAATTTTTTCTAATTTAGGATACAAAGTCTCTCCCTTTAAAGCTCAAAACATGTCTTCTAACGTTCATAAAATATCAAAATCCCATAGTATCTCCAGAATACAAGCATTACAAGCATTTGCAGCAAGAAAAGAACCTGTATGGCAATTAAATCCGATTCTACTTGTGCCTTTAGGAAATAATCTCAGCAATGTCTTTGTATCAGGAAAATTTTTTGAAGAAATGACTGCATTAAAGTATTATAATGAATTTGTTTTGGCTAAAGGTTTTCCTATTGTATTGGATGCCTTGAATAAATTGAGAAATGAAAGTGATGTAATAATAATTGAAGGGGCTGGTTCTCCAGCCGAAATAAACATTGCAGAGTTCGATATCGCCAATATGTTACTAGCTGAAAAAGTAAATTGCCCTGTAATATTAGTATCTGATATTGAGCGGGGTGGTTGTTTTGCTAGTATATTTGGAACAATAAAATTGTTAAAAATAAAGCATCAACGTCTAATCAAGGGATTTATTATTAATAAATTTCGTGGTGATGAGAATATACTTGAAGATGCGATACAATTTATCGAACACAGAACTAAATCTACCAACTTAGGGATAATTCCAAAATTTGAATTTTTTTTGCCTCCTGAGGATTCTCTTGATGGTAATAATAATGACAATGATAATCCGAATAAACTAAAAAAATTTAGTTCAAAAAAAAGATTGAATGAACAAATAGACTTGGTAGCTGCAACTATTGAATCTAGAATAAATGTTGAATTTATCTTGAAGAAAATTTTAAAAATAGAACAATAATGCTATCCTCCATTCACTTTATTATCATTCTATTGATATCGATAATTTTAGATTTGATATTTGGAGATCCAAATAATCGAATTCATCCTGTTGCATGGCTAGGAAAATATATCAATTATTTCATTCCAAAGATTAAAAAAGATAAGAATAAAAAATATGAAAAAATAAATGGAGTAATTTTTACTAGTTTGACTATTGCTTTTTTTGGGATCATCCTTCAAATTTCGCTAGTGTATCTATATCATATTTCTTTGATCTTAATGTTTATTTTATCAATTTTCATCTTGTTTTCTGTAATAGCAATAAAAGGTATGGAAAAACATATCAATGCAATTACTACAGCTTTACAAAATAATGATATTGAAAATGCTAGGACAAATTTGTCTATGATTGTCAGTAGAAATACTAAAAGCTTGGATGAACAACATATTTTATCAGGAACAATAGAATCTATTGCTGATAGTACAGTAGATGGAATTCTATCGCCAATATTTTATTTTTCTCTTTTTGGGCCTACAGGTGCTTTTATTTTTCGAATAATCAATACATTTGATTCAATGGTTGGGTATAAGGAAAGTTATTTTGTAAACATAGGATGGATAGCAGCAAAGGTGGATACATTTGCCAATTATATTCCATCAAGGATAACGGCAATATTAATGATATTTGCTGCATTTATTAATAAAATGGACTGGAAAAATTCCATAATTTTATTCAGGAAAGAACGAAATAGTACACTTAGTATCAATTCTGGTCAAACTATTTCTGTATTGGCAGGAGCGCTACGCGTACAATTGGAAAAATTAGATCATTATAGTATAGGGAAACCTGTTGAAAATATATCAATTGAAAAATGTAAAATGGCTGTAAAGATAATGAAAACAACTATTCTTATTTTTTGTCTGATTATAGCCAGTCCACTTATAATTATTCTAGGTTTATTAAATTGGTGGAATTTTATATTTGGTCTTTAATGGAATATCTTCTGTCCTTTCATTCTTAACAATAATACCAACTAAGAGTTACGATATAACATTTATAGCTCAAAATATGTATTTGTTCCCATTAATAGGACTAATAATTGGGTTAGCAATAGGAATTTTATCTTTTTTCTTATTTTCTTTTTTCGAAGGATTTTTGCTAGGATTTATTATTACTGCGGTTATTATAGGAATAACTGGTCTTCATCATAGTGATGCATTAGCAGATCTCGCTGATGGATTGATGGTTAAAGGATCTTTTGAGTTTAAACATAAAGTAATGTCCGACCCAAGAAATGGTACAGCAGGAACAGTTGTTCTAATTTTCTATATTATTGGAATGATAATTCTAGTTACATCTATAGACGACAAATCGAAATTGATCTCTGTTATAATCATAGCTGAAGTTCTATCTAGATACAGTATGGTTTTACAGTGTTATCTAGGAAAATCTGCATGGAAAGGAATGAATTCAATATTTATAAAAGAAATGAAAAATAAAAAAAAATTTTTAATTTCAAATTTAATTTTACTGGTAAGCTTAATTACTTTTGGATTTAATTTTTATTATATGATAGCATGTCTGATAACGATGTTATCATCTAGTATAATCTTATTATTAATAGCGAATAGATCATTTGGTGGTATATCTGGAGATACAATAGGTGCGACTAATGAGATTTCAAGATTTTTAATTTATCTAATACACATAAATTTTTAAAGAATTGCCAGATAAAGTTTTACACAATTTCAATAAAAAAATTATTGCAGTTGTTATGGCTGGTGGAGAAGGAACAAGAATGAAGAGAGATTACAAAACAGAAAAACCACTGATAAAAATTAAAGGAAAAAGGTTAATAGAATATGTTATTGAAGCACTGATTAAATCAACTTGTTTCTATAAAATCGTAGCCTGTGTAAGTAAAAATACTAGGAAAACAATGAAATTTTTACAAGATTATAGCTATAACTGCCATCATCCTGTAGAGATCATTGAAGGTAATGGTAAAGGATATTCTAGTGACGTATCCTTTATTATTGAAAATTTTTTTGAATATATAATATTTATGGTATCCGCAGATCTACCTTTACTTTCAGAAATAGATATAATAAAGATATTGAACAGATGTGATTTTAATGCTACCTGTTATTCCATTATATTTGATAAAAAAATTGTTGATGCAATTTGCATAAAACCTAGTCTAGTGTTTGAATATAGAAAAAGAGATTATTGTTATTCAGCTATAACTATATTCAACCTCAAAGAAAGGATTAAAGATCAAACTTTAATCAATGATAGACACATGATCATGAATCGTATTGGAATAGCTGTAAATGTAAATGAAAAAAAAGATTTACTTGTTGCTAGAAGTTTAGTTAAAAGTTAACTTTTAGCTATGAATAGCATTTTACAATAACTACAAACTTAATCCAAAGAATTTAATAAATTCCCATTGATTTTTGCTTTACCACCTGATCTCTCTGCTAATAATTCATTACATGACTTGCAATAGATATTAGAAGTAGTGTGGGAATAAATTATATTTTTTTCTTGACATTTTGAACATTCAATATTTAGAAATGCACTATTTGGTTTTGGTATTAATATATTTTCTTTCATATCTAGACACTACCTATTTATGCACCAATTTCTAATTTTCGCATACGCATGCCTTCTCTCATTGATTTGCGTTGACAGGTTTTACAAGTATATCTTAAAGTAATCTTTTTAGTTGTTTTAGCGGTTCGTTTTAATTCAGGAAATTTCTGGCCTCCGTAGCCTTTTTTATCTTCTGCGTGCCTTCGTGAACCCAAAGCTGTTTTCCTATCTTTTCCTTTTTTATAGATAGAGACAGCTTGTGCTGTATGGCTTTTGCATTTTGGACAGAATTTGCGCATTTCCTTCTGCATCTTCATATTAAACCTTTAGAGATTTAGGGTTATTTAAGGAAAACTACTACGTTAATTAAAGCTCATAGATATATCTAATGCTTTTTTATAATAATATTCTAACCAATCGTGCACGATTTTATTATTAGGTTGAACAATTAGCTAAAAACATGATTTAGTAATAATATAATTTTAAACGCTTATAAGCAACCGTTTTATTATTCACTACAGGAAAATGGACATATTTGGTAATTTAATACAACAGCTCAGTATTGGAAGTGTACCTGTTAATCTAGATACCTTTGGCGTATGGATACCATTGACATTTGGTTTAGCAGTAGGTTTAGCATACGTGATAGCATCTGGTTTAAGACGTCCAAAATAAATAAGTAAAAATTTTTTCGATACTTTTTTTCTTATGTCTCTTCGAAAAAGTATATTTTGTGATTATGGGCTCAAGTCAGGTTTTCTTTATTAAGAGAATAGATTCGTCATGTTTGTCAAATTCTTTCAAAAATGATTTTAGAGTCAATATCGGAACAACTGGGACTCCATTAATAAATTTAAATGTTGCATTATCCAGTGTTATTATCATAGGGAGAGCTTGTGTTATTTTCTTTTCTCTTTCTAACCACAGCATTGTCCTTCTTATTTGTTTTTCAGCATATATTGTAAGAGTTGTTTTATTGCTATATTTCCAATGTTTACAATCTATTGTAATTGCAAAATCGTTTTTTATACCAATAACATCTAGTTGAGCTCGAGGTTTGGACAATATAATATTGACTTTCGTTTGGTACTCAAATAAACTCAAAAGTTCAGAAGTAAAGTATTCAAAGTCTTTCCACGACAATAATTTAGAACATTCTTGAATGTCACAACCCAATTGTAGTGAGAGTAACGATGCTCTAATTCGATCCATCTTCGAAAATATGAGCATCTGTTTTCCATTTTTATCTAAGCGTATTCCAATTCTGTTTTTAGCTAAAAAATTTATTAATTGTTTAAATATTGCAACACTTTCTATCCCTGTTTTTAATCTAAAATCATTTAAATTTACTTCATCAGACATCCCTTGAATAGATTTTAAAATAATATTAGGATTAATATAATGAACCAATTTATGGTACTAGACCTAATGAGAAATTTAATTTAAAAGCAGTATAAGATATTATATTCGATTGATTTTAAAGTCTTTTTTTGGTGCTTGAAGATTTGATAAAATCTGTTTCAATTCGTCATCAGTTAGTGCACGATTGAGTCTCCCTGTTGAAGCGGCATTTATAAGATAATTTTCCACAGCACCAGCTAATTCAGGTTTAACTATTCTAACATTTGCAAGACGCTGTCTTGCAGTTGGTTCTAAAAGCACCAGTAATACCTTCTGCCTCATAGCATCAGCTTCTGCTTCTCTTCTTCGTGCTTCTTCATCGTTAGAATTATGATTAGGTAGAGACATTTTTCTAAATTATCAAGAATACCTACTCAATTCAGGATTTGTTTTTTGTAACTCTTTGTGAATTTCTGTTGCTATCCTATCTACTCTTTTCATTCCGTCATCTGATATTATTCTTCCTTTATTTTTCTTAATAACGTACCCAGAACTTTCCAATTGTTTTAGACCTGTGCGTATAATTCCCCCGCTAGCATCAACGTGATGAGCAAGATTATATCCTCTTTGTTTATTCCCTCCATACTTGCTTCGTAAATCATCAACACCTATTGGTCCATGAATGTATACTTTTCTTAATATTGAAGCACATCTAATATACCACCAATCTCGATTTTGTGGAATTTTTTCAGTATGAGGACCAGTTTTTGAAAAATAAGACCATGCAGGAGGTTCTATCTTTTTATCATTTTTTAAATAGGAAGCTAATTTTTCAATAAATCTATCAGACGGAACATCGTAAACTTTAGCCATTATAGTATCACAATAAGTCTTCAACCCCTATAAATCCTTATTCTCATTAAGCAAATGTAATTATATCAAATCAATTTTCGATATACAGTATTACAGGAGAGGCATGTAATTCTTATTGCTTTGATGTTTGATCTCCCTATTCTTATCCTGCAATTAAAACCGGGACAGATGAATAATTTACATTTTTTACAATATGACTGACGTATATCATAAGGAAGTTTTAGTCTTAATCTTTTTGCAATTTTTTTAGCGAGTTGAGCTTGCTCATTGGCTAATTCGAAATCTTGATCTAATTCTTGAAATGCGCTCCTAAGTAATATCAAAATTCTTTCGTGTGCCAATAGTTTCGCTTGATGTTTTCCCAAAATTCTATTCGTGTACTTGTATTTTGAAAATAAAAATATTATGATCGAAAATTGGAAATCAATCAAATTAAACTTATATCATCAAATATTAAAGACATCAAGGCTAAGAGATCCATCTTGATATATCGCATTTCTATAGTATTAGCAGAATCTGCACTTGAAATTATACCAAGTGAATTAAGGAATAACCCGTTAATAATTAATTATTCTAAAAAAGTAGGTAAGAAGATTGACGATGTTTTTCTTGACAAGAGCTACCACTATAGTGCAATGAAAGGAAAAAATATAGACTTTATTTGGAAAAGAGGCCGACCAGATCTAATACATATATCTTTGTTATCGATATTATCAACTCCTCTCTTCTTAAAGAACTTGGTTGATGTATATATTCATACTATAGATAATAAAGTTATTTTTATCGGAGAACAGGTACATATACCAAAATCCTATAGAAGATTTGAGGGATTATTAACAAAACTATACCAAGAAAAGGAGATAAAACATGATAAAAAAGATTACAACAAGTATTTATTAAAAATTGAAAAAAATATGACTTTAGATAACTTGTTAGATAAGATTATCAAACCAGATAAAGTAATAGGATTTTCAAGTACTGGTATACTCAAAGATCTTAAAAATATTGTATACGAAAATATAGAAACAAATGATAAAAAAATAGTATTTGTGGTAGGTGGATTTCAAAGTGGTCATTTTTCTCAAAGCACACGAGAGAGGTTTCATATGACATATTCTATCTCAAAAGAGCGATTGGAAGCCCACGTTGTTCTATCTAGATTAGTTTATGAGTGTGAAAACCATTTGTTTAACTTTCCTGGTCTCAGTTAATTCTCAAAGGAAAGATTTTTTATAAAGATTAATACATTAAATTCGTTAAATGAATCAAAAAATGAGGTTTTTATTCGTTATACAATTAATTGCTTTTTTAATTACACTAAATATTTTATTGTTGAATCCGATTCAGGATGCTCTCGCTGATGGTTTATTTGAAGAAAATTTACCTCCTGCTTCTGTAGGTGATAGGGAGGCTAGTCTTTATACCAAAATTAGCCCCCAAATTCTCACCTCTGATAGCAAAAAAAATGCATTTTTTGAATTGAGATTATTTGATGCAAAAACTGATGAAACTATCCAACATGTTTCCTATTTTATAACTGTTGAAAAAGATGGTAAGCTGTTGATGAGGGACCTTTTCCATTCTCATCAAGGTAATTTAAAGTTAAAGATTACTCCTTCAAATAGCAAAACTGTCAATGTCTTTGGTTCTACTGAACCATTTCTTGGAGGTTGGACTAGTGAAACTGGAGATATTACCATTAATGGTCCTTTACTGTTAGAAGGAGGTTTGTATCACTTTTCAATTGAAATATTTGGAATAGATTATGACAGAAATATATTTAAACCAGAAAATGCTCCAAGATTTGATTCCTGGCTTAGCGTAGGTGATCTTTACAGAGATGATTTGATCGATAAAGGAAAAAAATACAACGTTACTGTGATATCCTATTATGATCGGATTCAGGATTTTAAATATAATCCTAATGAAAGTAACATGTCATGGATAATGCCTTTCAATTGGGATTTGGAACGAATACAAAAAAATAATATATTTGTCCACGAAGAAATAAAGTTACCAAAAACTTTCACAAAGTTTAGCGAGGCCAATTCTTTTAAGGCGTTAGTTAATGGAAATCCTTTGGTTGGAAGATCGATAGCATTAGATCCTTTTACTGAAGAAAAAAATTTCATCGTCCATCTACTACTTAATAAAGCAGATATTATAAAAATTGCTCAGAAACTGAACAATACGAACGATAAAATAATGACTTTTAATCTTTCACCTGCAGAACAAAAACTAGTAGAAACAACATCAGAAGTAGTTTCTGATAGAGGTGGCATTCTAGTGCAGTTCACTTGGATGGATAAAATTATATCAAACCAGGACACAAATTTACAATTGCGTTTTTCCGATGCTCTTTCAACTAAAGAGATAAATGGTGATATTAAATATGATATCATAGTTTACGATAAATCAGGAAATAAAATTGTTACAAAACTAGATTTAATAGCACAGAATGCAACAGACTCCCAGGTAATCAAATTTCCATCCAAGGGGATTTATCAAATGGAATTAAATATAAAAGGTATAACCTATCCTGATTCAACTACTCCTGATGAAACCAGAAATGGAATAGCAAGAGGAACTGTCGTGGTCTCGTGATAAAAACATTACAAAAAACATTTTCCTAATTATGCCTTTTTTCCTCGAGTAAAAATGGTAGGTTATTATAGTTTATGACTTATCTAAAAGATTTATGAAGACTCAATTTGTCAATCATCTTGTGTGTTTAAATCATTCAGATAAACAGATTCGTTTAAAATTAAATAATTTAATTAGCGATAACCAAAATGAATGTATTGAAGGATTTTTATATTGCATTAAATGTGATACAAAATATCCTATTATTGAAGGTATAGCTATAGTCGTACAAGATATGTTAGCCTACATTCAAAATAGGACAGAAATGTACGGAAAATGGTTATTACATTGCCAGTCAAAAGAAATGAAGGAATATCTAACGAAAATAGGAAAAACAATAATTGTATTTAATAAATCTAACACGTATGAAGACGGTGGAATTTGGTATTTACCCTATAAGTGGTTCCAACAAGAACACCACAAAGAAGATAGACTGATTAAATCCTTGAAAGGAAGTCAAAGCGCTAATGAGCTTTACGATCGTGTTATAAATAGTATAAACCCAAAGATAGATGGAATAGCTTTGGATATTGGTTGTGCAATGGGTAAAACTACATTGCAACTTGCTCAAAAATATTCGTTTGTAATAGGTATAGATCTTTCCTTTTCATTCATAAAGGAAGCTCGTAAATCTATGAAAGAATATAAACAAGGAAATATTGAATTTTGTGTAGCTGATGCTGAATCTCCACCTTTCCATCCAATGAAATTTGACCTTATAATAGCAATTAATCTGATTGAATTGGTGAATACTAAAAAGCTATTATCAAGTTGTCATTGGTTATTAAAACCTCAAAGTGATATTATACTAACTGACCCTTATGATTTTAATAGAGAAAGAATTCTTGACAAAATATATGATTCTAAATCCTTTAGAAGCTTAATTGAAGAAAATGGATTTGAAATAAACGAATCATGTTTAAAAAAAGAAGCCTTTATTCCTTGGATATTAAAAATAAATGAAAGAATTTATCTATTCTACTTTGTAGACTTTATCAAAGCTAAAAAACTCTCAAAACATAAAGTTAATTTAAATAAATACTAAACTTGAGATAATATTAAGAACAAATAGAATGTAGTAGGACATGAGATATGTATGAGAGTATTATTTTCAAAGATAGAAAAAAGTTATCTCCTAGATATATACCTAAAGAGATCTCTCACAGAGAGAAACAAATAGACCTTTTAGTTAGAACATTTCTAGATATAAAAGATGATCCAGATAATTTTCCTTTAACTATACTGCAAATAATAGGTCCAGCGGGAATAGGTAAAACATCAACTGTTATAAAATTCTCGGATATCCTGGAAAATGAATTAAGAAAAAACAAAATAAATATCAAAATAGTGTACATAAATTTAAAATTACAAGGTGGAAATAAATATGCAATTTACAAGTACTTGTTAAGCTGTATTGCTCCAGAATTGCCTGCACAAGGTCTTAGTGCTGAAGAGATGCTGAGACAAATGCTTGATTATTTGATTATTAATAATATGTATTCTATAGTTATACTTGATGAAATTGACTACTTAATCAAAATTTCGAAAGAAATTGGAATAATTTATGACCTAACGAGATTGAATGAATTTGATCCATCTAAAAAATGCAATGTTAAGGGAGTAATTTTTATTGCTAGAAGTACTGAATTTTATGAGAAATTAGATGAAGCTGAATTAAGTTCTATGGGACGTGCATACATAGAATTTCCTAATTATACAATTCAACAAACAAGTGAAATTCTTATTAGACGATCAAAAGATGCATTTCAAGAAAAGGTAATTGGTACAGATATTATAGATTGGATAGCAAAAATAATAGTTTCTCCTGTTGTCAATGGAGATATAAGATATGCATTGGATTTACTATCATATGCAGGAAATATGGCCGAATCTGAAGGAACAGAAAGAGTGCTGTTAGATCATGTGAAAAAAATTAATAGTCAAATATATAATGGAATAACAGATGATGATATTAATGAGTTCTCAAATGCTCAGATATTTGTTTTGTTGGGAATAATTAAGGGATTAAAGATTAAAAATAGAGATTATATAGATTTAAAAGAGATTAGGATGCAAAGTTTGGAAATCTCTCAAAAATACAACGTAAAAAAATTAGATGTAGAAGATATTTTAGATGATCTTGCCACCAGAAAAATTATTAAAATAATTTCTCTGAAAAAAATTAGTTTGATCTCATCATCAATAGAAAACCTAGAAAAGACATTAATTAAAAAGATAGATTCAAATTTTGATTCCAAATGAATGATCCTTCTAACGTCAAGGATATTGTAGAAGAAGGGCTAGGAAGTATAGGTAAAATAAAAATACTAAGAGCATTAGCAGAAGAAAAAAAATTGCTAACTGTATATAAATTACATAAAAAAACACACCTTAAAAGAGAGGATATTAAGAGAAATTTATCCGAACTAATAAGAATCGACTGGGTGATAGAACAAAAAATTAGTAATAGTCTTTATTCAATTAATAGAGAAAACAAATACATGCAACGACTATTATTATTTTTTTATGAAATAGGATATATAGACAATATTTAATTGTAATTTCTGTACCTTATGAATTGCATTGATTGACAGAAACAATCTGCTAACAAGTTTGGAATAACTTTCAAATATTATTATATGTTCTTGTTAGAAATGATAAAAATATTAATATAGAAAAAATGTACCATAATAATATACTTAAAAAAATAATAGTTTTACAATAAAAAAATAAATTGTAATTTTATTTTGATTTAGATTATATAATATAATTGAATAAACTTCAAATATTAAACAACTCCTTAATAGATACTATTATATGAAGCCCAAAATGATTTAAATACAAGAATAAATCGAATTTTTATACTTGCACTTATTGGATTATCATCTTATTTTTCGTTCACAACAATTTCTTTTGCTGCAGCGCAAGAGGAGAATTTGAATATCATAGTAACTTTTTTTGATATTAATGATGATACTGGCGATGTTATAACGTTTATAAATTCTGATGGTTTAACTAAAGCTAAAATCTTCACCCCTCTCAAAAGTACGAAAATGGGGAACACTACAGAACTTCAATTTAATCTTACGACTAGTCAAGTGAGTATGGGAGAAAAATTTAGAGTATGTGCATTATTAGTCGATCATGACGGAATAATTTGCAAAATAGGAGAAAATTCAGAAGCAGAAAGACCTGAAATCATAGACTTTAGACTAGCAACTGATGACATTGTTAAAATTGACGTGGAAAATGTCCTAGTTCAAGACTTAGATGATAAAGATAATGATAACGATGACCAAGATGGTGAAGTTAAACCTACAGATAAAAATGATTAAGATGATGGCTATCCATTATAAATAATATGAGGTTAAAAGTATTTGTTACTTAAATACGGAAAATAATGCGTTCTACTACTCATTTAGTTCTAAAATAGAATCTATATATTTATCGAGCTACAACCATTCTTTTATTCTTTGTTTCTCAAAATTAATTTTTTTCTTATCGTATACAATTGATGGTTCTTTTAAAATTGTGACTGGTCCATTCCTGTTGTAAAAATCGGTATCAATTAATCCTGCTTTCCCATTTCCGGTATCCATAAAACAGAATCCTTTACCATCGAATTGCAATATATGATTATATTCTTCTGAAGCAATGCCTATTTTGTTGATAATTTGAGAAGCAACAGATCTTGCTTGACCTTCTGCGAAAATACCTGCTTTTGGTATAGATATAGTATCATTTATTTTAATCTCGGTGACATCACCTATAGCAAATATATCTTTAAATCTTGTTTCTAATGTAGATTTGTTTACTGATATCCAATTACCACTTTCCTCTACCAATCCAGACTTTTTAAGCACAGGAGGTGGAAAATGAAAGGGTATTCCAACTAATATATTATATTCCTTTTTTGCACCATTGTGAAACTCTAAGTTATTCTTATAAATTTTTTTCAGTTTATGGTTTGGAAACAAATTTATATTTTGTTTCTTTAACATAAAAACTAGTTTTGAATTGGGTTGCTTCCCAGCAACAGGTAGAGGTAATTGAGATGGAAAATAAATATCTACATCTATTTTGTTTCTTCTATTAATGTTACATATCATTTGATCTATAATAAATGCAGATTCATAAGGTGCTGGTGGGCATTTATAAGGAAAACCCATTATTACAATAGCAATTTTTCCTTTCTCTAACGAGAGAATTTTTTTTCTTAAAGCTGGTATACTTTCTCCATCATAAAGGTTAAAACTATTTGTTTTAGTAAATCCATTAATCATATTTGTAGACATTTCTGCTCCTAGAGCAATAACTAGAAAATCATAATAAAGATGATCAACTTGATGAAGCATTTTTATTTGCTTTGATTTTGTATCGATTTTGGTTATTTCATCATGAATGAAAGTAATCCCCTTTGATTCTAAATTTTTTAATGGAATTTTTGAATTATCCATTTTTTTTCTTCCATCTAGTATCCATAAATTTGTCAATCCCATCATAAAATAATCTTTTTTATCAATAATTATTACCTCATGAGTGTAGTCAAGATTTTTTCTTAAGATATTTGAGATACAAAGTCCTCCAAATCCTGCCCCGAGAATTATTATTTTTTTACCCATGTTGTAGTAGAATATTCTATCTTTCTTATTAAATATTTTAATTGACCCACAATTAGGATTGATGTTAAAAATATATTTTTAAACAATCTTAAAAATTTTAATGCACCATTTTCTTTACACAAAATATATTCATACTGGTATACATGATTAATATTTATATTTATAAATCCAGTTATTTCTGTCATTAAATCTTTATAAATATAATTATTGTACTTTCCATTTAGTACCTTCATCTAAATAAGATATTTCTTTTTTCTAAACTGACTCTAGAATATCTGTTTTTTATATGCTTTGTATGATCCTTACTAACAGTCTTTCTTTAAAATAGTGATTCTTTATACAAGATTTATTAATAAAAATATTCAAATTTTGCTAAATTCATTTTTGGTAAACTTTAAGAGAAGGACTAATGTAAATTATTTTGTATTCCTATTGTCATTTCTAAAATATCGGATAAGTAGATTAAGAAAATTTACCAGGAATCGTATTTATCTTATATTTCGCTATTTATTTTTCTTATATGTAAAATTAAAGTTAAAGTTAGGATGGCTTTAGATAACAACAACTAGGTTTATGATAATTTAAAATAACATTCAATAATGGAGTTATTGGTTAGTATAGCGATGGATTATAACAAGTTATGTAAATCTATATTTGCTTTGCATGATGACATAAGATACGCTGGAGTCGTAGATGAAACAGGTGCTCTACTTGCAGGAGGAATGAAGAAAGGTATTGATTCTATAGTGGATGAGGCTGGAGAAGAACTGTATTTGGCGCAAACAGCCATTAGAAGATCCATGAGGGAAAGGTTCGATCCCACGATGGGTAAAGCAAGATTTTCATATATTGAACGAGAGAAACTCTCTGTGATCACATTATATTTGGATGATAAGGTTGTTTTAATAACCATGGAGCCAAATATTGATTCTCATACAGCAATAGATATAGCTGAAGATTCTTTAGATATGCTAGATGGAAAAATTGATATTTAACAATAATGAAATGGTTGTAAGAATCGAATTCTAGATGATAGTCTAACTATTTCTTACAGGTCTAGAAATAGATAGATAAATACTTATCCAATTATATTATGCATGGTTTTTAAATCCTGTTCAAACTCATTTAATTCTGATGGTACATTTATTGAGGTAGCATCTTTGAGTGATAATGCTTTACCTGTATTTGGATTGATTGAATTTTTTTTCTTATTCCAAACAAAAGAATTAAACTCAACTATTTTTTCTGTATATTTTTCAAAATCTTTAAAAAAATCATTCGTTTTCGGGAATTTCTGGTTGTGAATACTATCTGAAGAATAAAGAGTTTTCCATAATTTTTCAGTAATAAATGGACAAATAGGTGCGGCTAGTAATAATATTATTGAGAAGCATCTGTGCAAAGTATAAATGGAGGAGATTTGGGAATTTTTATTTTCATTATCATATGCTCGCCCTTTAATCATTTCCACATAATGAGAGGCAAAAACATTCCATGTAAAATCTCTTATGCTTGTTGCAGGAATAAAAAAATTATAACTATTATACCCTTTTATACAAGTATTTATAAGTTTGTCCAATTCAGCCAAAATCCACTTGTCTGTGTGTAACAGATTATTATTTTTTAAAGATTCAGTTGAAAATTCTTTAGGTATTTCAAAAGAAGAAAGAAATCTACCTAAATTCCATAGCTTTGAGAGAAATTTCTGTGAATTAGAAATGCTTTGTTCAGAACAACGAAAATCCTGTCCTAAATTAGTTTCACTAGCAGACCAAAATCTAAATGTATCTGCTCCATATTTTTGAATTAATGGAAAAGGATCAACAACATTTCCTTTACTTTTACTCATCTTTTTTCCTTTTTCATCTACACCAAAACCCATTATCCAAACATTAGGCCATGCTAATTTTCCTGTTAATTGATAACACCGGAGCATTGTATAATATAACCATGTCCTTATGATATCTTTTGCTTGAGGTCTGATTGTTGCAGGGTATGTCCTCCTATAAAATTCGGGGCCTTGAGAAAATTTGGATATGAATAAAGGCGTAATACTAGAGTCCATCCATGTATCAAATGTTTTTTCTTCACCAACAAACTCGTTGAATCCGCAACTAGCACAGATATCAAAAGGTGGTTTTTCTTTCCATGGCTGATAATATTTACCTGATTTAGGTAAATTAGGTGATTTACAATTTTGACAAAACCAAATAGGTATCTCTGTCCCATAGAACCGCCTTCTTGATATAGGCCAATCTATTGTAACTGAATTTAACCAATTTTTTAATGTCTGTTTATGAATAGGTGGATAGAAATTTAATTTATTTGAAAATTCTTTGAGAATTGGAAGATACTCTAATTGTTTAAGATAATAATCCTGTAAAGGAATAATTTCTATTTCAGTCTTGCTTCTTTCACAGATGGGAGTTCTATGCATGATTTTTTCTTCTCTTTCAATAATACCTTCACTTCTTAAATCATCGATAATTTTTTGTCTTGCATGTTTTAATTTCAAATTGCGGTAATTCCCTGCTGAAGAGGTAGTATACCCATTTTCATCAATTGATACTATTTCTTTTAGGTTTAGTTCTCTAAAAACTTGAACATCGTTATGATCACCATAACTACATACCATAACAACTCCTGAACCAAAACCTGGTTTTGCAGAATGATGGGCTAAAATTGGGACATTTCGATTAAATAAAGGTAAGACTACTTCTTTTCCAATTAAATGAGAGTATCTTTGATCTTTTGGATTTATAATTATTGCCTGACAAGCATAAAGTAATTCAGGGCGGGTCGATGCGACAACTATTTTATCATCATTGGTGTTGGCTATATTAAAAAACATGTAAATTAGATTTGTTGGGAGATCATCATAGATTATTTCTGCATCGGAGATGGTTGTACCACAATCAATACAGTAATTATTTGGTCTATTAGAAATGTAGATTAGTCCTTCGTTCCATAAATCAATAAAAGTTTTTTGCGTTAAGGTTCTAAATCTTATTGAATCTGTTCTATAATACTCTTTAAAATTGCAACTTAAACCTAGATTTCTCATTATTTCAATCATGTCGTTTTCCAGATCGTCAAGAGCAGTTTTACATAACTCTAGAAATTTTTCTCTAGGCACCTGACGCATTCGAACTTTATATTTTTTTTCTGTATAGATTTCTACTGGGAGGCCATTTCTATCTATACCAATAGGAAACATAACATTATGACCATTCATCCTCGCAGTTCTAGCTATCATATCTATCTGTGCATAGTGTGCAGCAGCACCAATATGCCATGGTTTCCCTGACGGGTAAGGAGGAGGCGTATCAATAACAAATACACTATCAACATTATCATTATTTTTTAATGTGAACGAATATAGATTTTCTGAATCCCATGACTTTAGGAGTTGTGATTCAATTTCATGATTCCAAGATTTTGAAGAAATTATAGGTTCCATTTATATTTTAGTTCTAATATTTTATATGGTTATTAACGTTAATATCAAAACAATGATCAATGGAGAAAAATTGTAAAAATATATTCATCTAACATCGGCTAAAAGATGAGCTCCTTTATTCACACCTTCGTAAATATAAACACCTAATGCATCAATATTTTTAGGCATTTTTGGAGCTAAAATTTTAAGTATTTCTTTGGATAGATTTTCTACTGTTGCTTCATCTGATAAAAGATAAACTGTGGATTTTGGCATTTGTAAATTAAAATATCCTTGAGGCCCATCAAACTTAACGTGATAGTATAGATCATCATCCTTTGATAGATATCTCTCATTTACAAAAAACTTGTGATCTAAGTGATTTATTGCTTCTTTTATCAACTTTTTAGCTTCACTAAAATCTATGACTAAACCATTTTCCATTTTACCAATAATTTCTACCATTACGGTTGATGTATGTCCATGAAGAATAGAACATTTTTTTACCAAAGGCAATATATGAGCGTAATCAAATGAAAGTGAAGGATCTTCAATAAAAATAGATCCGATTTTTTCGTATTTGGTATCAAAAAAAAAGATTGATTCGAACTCTGTCAATTTGCCTTTATATTTTGATGAGCCTATCGCAACTATTTTTAATTCTGGATATGTACTCTTTATTCTGTTAAACTTTATTAAATCATCATTTGAATCTATAACTTCTATATATTTTCCATCATTAGTTTTAAAATCTACTGCGATAACTTCGCCTCCTGGTAATTTGATTTGAGAATTTACTTCATACTTGTTACCAAGAAAATTCAGTAAGTTGGATAAAGATAATTGAGTCCTACTTAACAGATAATCACCTCTCTCATTGAGATATTTAATATCATTTTCAATAACATTCCGGTTATTTGACAATATTAGAAATGTGCAAATCTATATATAAAAATCTAAGCCTTCCCTAGAGGCACTGTTATACCTAAAATATGAATTATTCTTAACAAAATAATATTGTACTTTAAATCAGTTACGAACTTTTATATTCTAAAAAATTACATATATTTAAAAAAATAAATTATAAGACCTCTGAAATCACTTTAAATGTCTATAGACCTTACTTGGAAAATTATTGATTCTATTAAAAATTGCATTTTAACGAATGAAAATTTTGGCATTGCTTTCTCAGGAGGAATTGATAGCTCATTACTTGCAAAAATTTCTAACGATATTTATAAAAAGAATGTTATTTTATTATCTATTGGTTTTCCTTGTTCACATGATCTCGAATTTTCTAGAAGAATAGCTCGTGAATTAAATATGAAACACATTACATACGAAATCCAAAATGAGGAGTTCAGTGATATTGCAAGAAAGGTTATTGACAATCTAGAATGTAATAATATTTCTCACATAGAAAATTGTATAGCATTTTATTTTATATCTTTTCTTTCAATTCTGAATAATTGCAAACTTGTTTTAACAGCCAATGGTTTTGATGAATTATTTTGTGGGTATGACAGATATAGACAAATAATATCACATGGTCAGAAAGAGATTCAAAGTTTTATGGAACAAAGAATTGCTAACGAACTCACTCTTGTAAATGAAATAAATAAGTTTTCAGCAGAATTCAATGTTCAGATCAAACAACCATTTTTGACTAAAAAGTTTATTGATTTTGCAATGAAAATCCCCGTAGAGAAAAAAATACTAGGGCCGGAGGATAAGCTTAGAAAACATATCTTAAGAGAAATTGCCATATCTTTAAATGTACCTGTAGAATCTGCAATGAAACCAAAAAAAGCTCTCCAATATGGAACTTTGATCCATAAAAATCTAAATAAAATTATCAATACGGATAAAGATATAAAAACAAAATTATTGACTAAAATTCATCATTAAATATCATTTTTCCAAGTACATTTTTTCTATTAAATAAGATTATATTTTAATCGGATGTTGATAATTCAGTGCAAACAGTTGA
>JANWKP010000045.1 GCA_025451315.1 Nitrososphaerales archaeon
TACAATTTACAGACGTATTCCAAAACATTTCAGTTCATTCATAACAATAAAAGAACCAAGACAAGAGAGGAACGATTCATGGAAATTCTTTGTTGTCAGTAGCTGAAACATTCAGAAATAAGAGCGAAACAAATTTAGCTTTATTGAAGTTCCATTGTTCTTTAAATTGACCGTTTAAGCAATTAGCTATTTGGATAAATTGAACACTGGAAAGAGAAGCTCTTTTCGTGAATCGAGTTGTGGGAAAATAAGCAGCCTTCATAAATCGCGCTCTAGAGAACTCGACTTCTATAAATTGGGCACGAAGGAAACTTGTATTTTCGCTAAATTGAGCATAACTGAAGTTTGAATATCCACTAAATTGGGTCATAGCAAAGTCTGCTACCTGCATGAATTGAACACTACTGAAATCAGCATTCCCTAGAAATTTAGTAGCTTTAAATGTAACTGGTATGTCAAAACGCTTTCTGAGTGTAATATCTGGAAGATTGTAGCCCACGCATGCCAATTGTATCTCATCAGAAATACTCATTTATTTTCTCTATTAATTTATCCCTGACATTCTGTTCGTTGGCCTCTTTATTTCTAGTGTCTCCGAGATAATATTCGTCATGAAAAATACAGAGGCCGCTATCTAAAATATCACGTTCAGTTGCGTCACATACAAAGGGGTTGACAAACTCCTTCGTCACTATGTCATATTAGCGTACATTAGCATAGAAGTGACAACGCACCAAGTACTTGAATGCATATGACTGCTATAAGGTAAAGATATTGACAGAATCTAGCATAGGATAGTTCAATATGAATTAAATGATTAATAAGATTTTCCCAAATCATGAATAGAAAAATTTCTGATAGTAATGTCAGACCATAAACTACAGCCTGTTTGGTTTAAATCGAACCTACGTGCTAGGGCTATCCACGGGGTACCTATAGAAGACGTCAAGCATATCTAGTCATCATGTCAAAGCGTTATGAAAGCGAAAACCTCCATCTGCCGTATTTACTTGGAAGGTCTCAATATTTCATCTGTAAAAAGTCTGCATTTTGTTCATATTGCACGGTCAGCTAAAGAAATTAGCACTAAAATGTATCATAAGCTGATGACGATAAGGAGAAAGTCGCAGCTTTGCAAGAGCGATTTGAGAGAGAGTATGACAAGCTTCTTAACTAAACTAAAACTCATAGCTAGGGTCGTAGACAAAGAAGTTAGCTAAATATTTTAGGAAATAAGGCAATCGTGCAACAAACCATCTTTAAAGGAATACTTAAATTAAAACTTTTATTCTCCAATCTGGTAAGGATAAAACGTATAAAAAAATCTTTTATTAAAATTTAAAAGCATAATGGTTTATCTTTCAAATAAATTGCATAATTTAAGGACATTGTTCGTGTATGGCATTATAGCGATAGGCGTTAGCTACATCCTCCCATACGGATTTGATTTTGCAAATGCATCATTGGAGATAGGGAGTTCGACAGATACGACGAATTATGTACCTTATTCTAATTCCGAATTGGGAATTTCTTTTGAATATCCTTCAACTTGGACTTTGGAAGAAAAACAAAATCGATTCGATACGGGCGCTGAAGCCAGTTTAGGCTTTGTAGAAATCATGATTAATAATAAAAGAATGTTTGTCATCCGATGCATGTTGTAGGCTATGCATCTGAAGGTTATTTCTCGATTCTGCGTTCTAATCAACCTTGAACCAATATGTTCACCAAACAACCTTTTCATGACAGAGAATATTGTCTCATCTTTGTTACGTTGATTGTATAGTATTTTTTGATAGCCGCGTTTCATCTGTTTTCGGTATCTCCCATATGTTTTCCAAATGGGCACATTTTGGTATCTTGGTGGAATGATGCTGTATGCCTTTAGATGTTCTCTCACCAAAACGTGATTCTCTTCACTGTCATAGCCTTTGTCTGCCACAGCAACTGATAGTGGTTTGATATCAGATGTTTTGGTTATGATAGGCTGAAAATCAACATTATCATGCCTAGCAGGAGCTCGTCTTACCTTGATATTACAAATGAGCTGCTGTAACACGTCACATCCAATCGACAATTTAATCCATTTCTTCTTTCGTAGTTTAGCTCCTTCTGAATAGTAATGAGAAGCATTGGTGGGCTTAAACCCAGAGGAATCTATGCCAAAGAAGATGTGCTTTACTGGTGTAAGCAAAAGAAAGGAAGAAATTATCCTTTCCAGTACAGTACCTGCTATTCTGCCCGCGAGTTTCTGTAGCGTTGTGAAATGCGGTATCTTTGATAGCTGGATAAATATTCTTAGGTGTTGTGTTTCAATCAGCCAGTCTATAAACATCCTGTAACTCTTACTTTCGTATTGACGAATTGATAATAGGATGACGTGTTGCCAGACAGTGTAAATGTGGTTACTTTTTCTATGAAGGAATAATGAGATTCTGGAGTGCTTGAGAATTTGCAACATTGTACGAGACATTTTGACATAGCGAGATTCTTTCATTTGACATATGGATTCACAACACTAGATAGCTTTTGTCATGTCAAACGGATGGTTTCTACTGAGCCGCCAGTTTATGATGGTTTAAATATGTTTAAAGTCTTGTTTAGAGAGGATTCAACGAAAGAATTTATAGACTCCTTGGGTTTTGAAGGAGTTGCCGAATCAATGGAAGATTTGGTATCAAATCAAAATGATATTATTGAAGGAATGGATTTTGATAAATATTCGATCGATGGAAAGGAAACCGCCACATTTCTTTACCGTGCACAGACAGAGTTAGGAATTGACATTCCAAGCCAGGCATTCATTGTAAATGATGATGGTTCACTGGTTAATTTTGACTATCAAGACACTAAATCCTCTTCCGATACCCCGGAAAGCCAAGGTGTCATGAACCCCATAATAAATTCTATTAAGTTTCTAAACGATAGTAACAGTAGCAGCAACAGCGATGATAGCAATGAAGGGGAAAACGACGACAACTCATAACTACAACCATGAATGATATGTTACTAGTATAATATATTTATCGATTAATAATACTATCTTGATTACTATTAACTGAAATAGATAACGAAATGGATAACAGTAGGGTAGAAACTACTTGAGCGAAAAAGAAGATGAGCAAGGAATAGAGGAGGCTGAACCAACCACCAATCAAGAACAAGCAGAATAGCCTAAAGATGAAGAAACTGCAAAACACTCTGAAGGCTAAATTCTGGATCAAAGTCTTTGGATAGAAAACTATCTCACATTGCTATTTTGTTATTTTAATAAAATTATTTTTTATTTATCTGTTTTATCTTATCCTATACATTTGGTTTTCGCACCGCAACTGAAACAATACAAATAGTGAATGTTAGGTAAGTTAGAAAGAAATCGATGAATTCTAAATAAGTCGATTGCTACAACAGCGCTAAATCAAATCTATTAATTTAAACCCATTTCTCAATGAATATAGCTTTAGTAACCCACTCCTTAACGAGTGATACTATGATTTTAACAAGATCTTTGGGCCATGTAGAAAATTAATCATTAACCTGTGTGAATGGCTTAATGCTGGTTTGATATCCTGTATATATTTTATTAGACTAATGTTACCATAATCCAGTACATATATAAGCTGATATTTAAAATTATTGGGCCCACCCTGCATGATTTTTTAACCCCTTGATTACCATCGAATAAATGTTTTGTTTGAGTACATTACTAAAGTATACATATCAAAACAAACCCCTGTTAAGGTTTATTCCTCACGAGTAATTCCGAAAGAATAATGGGGTCTTAAGCAGGGAAAGTGGGAATAAGCTAAATCCACTGATGTATTAATTTATTAAGTCTGGTTTATAGCAAAATAGGAAATCAAAAATGCATTATAGCAATTCTAAAATCAATGAGAGGTCCCTAATTTCTTTTTATCATTTTAATCATATTTATGTGGATTACACCCACAGTTGAGGAACACCCGACCCGGCCTATCGATCTACAAATTCAATATACAACCTGCAAAGGGAATAGTCCAACTAGTATCGACATTTATTTGAATTCTACTAATAGAATGAAAAATTGAGTAATTTCTTCCTGATATCCCTAATTTTCTTCTTTATCTCCCAAATTTACGAATTTGTTTATAAAGATGTCGAAATAAACCTGGATCCCCCATAAATGGGATATAATACCTCAACCTAATTCGGATTGTGGTAAGTCAATGATAGATCCCTAATTTCTTTCTCGCAGTTAGAATAATGATATCTTGAAATTCTCTTAAATCCTAACATGATTCTAAAAAAAGTGTTTCCAAATCCTATTTGTATTTTCTTAGTTTCTGATACAAGATCTGGTAATCATTACAGACCAAAGACCATATTATTCAACAATATTTATCTTACTATTTTTTTTTATTTGGAGAGAATATCTATAACCATAGATTCAATTTGTGATTTATCTTGTTAAATCATGGCCGCGCGCTCTATGTAGCCTTCACACTCTTCACTAGCTTCACTACTACTAATCAAAGAATTAATCATGTATTAGTAAACTAAATACTATATAATTCATAAAACTGTGGATATAATAATTGGGGCATGATTTAATGAATATTGTATCTCATAACTACGTTTAGAATACTCTTTATAAGATCGAACTGTTTATTGATAATTAATAATAGTAATGCCCTTATCACATACCAGTAACATCAGACTAGTTCGAATTACTAAATCTATAGAGTATAATGCAGAAGAAGATGAGTATCTTGTTACATCTTTTAAAACTGGAGGAAAGTATCAAGTATTCCGATTAAATAACATATGGGTATGTAGTTGCAAATCATTTTTGTATAATAAAGAAGGGTGTCAAAAGGGTGTAAACATATCAGAAGAATCAAAATGGTTGACAATCTTAGAAGAATTGGAAATATAAACAATAACTATAAAAGTTAATCAAATACTTTTGGTAGCCTAATAATAATAATCAATCACATCGGATTACTTAAACTGTGTCTGTTTACTAACAACATCCACGATCGAAATCTACACCTACCTGTTTAATAACTAACTCATTGTTTTTATTTTAGATTTAAAAGGAGAAATATTACTGTCTGTTGATAAAAACATAGAAAATATCACTTCATATGAGTTAGTTAGATCTAGTTTGTATAAACAATTATCTGATCCTCAACCTACTCCTGAACCCGAGCCCAACCCGGAACTAGAACCATATCAATAAACTTATATATTTTTCACAGTATCATCAATTGAGTTACCCATAACATAGGCCTGTTAAGCATCAACTGTTCTACAGGACTAACCAAAAGTAACGTTAAAAATATGACTAGGTATATCTTAAGTTATTTATCCATAGTTTTAATAATTATGTTTAAATTGAAAATGATTGGGTTTATCTATTTTTTGTTTAATCGCAAGACCTGAATAATGAAAATAAACCTGAAAGTGGTTCAACGGAGAATGACAAGTTAAAGAGAGACATGTTAAAACCAGTAACAAAATCTGATTCTGAAGTAGAAGACGAATTAAAGGAACTAAAAGTCGGAAACTAAGGTGGAGGGAAAGATGGTGGAGGAGGTTAAGGTAATCAATTCACCATCACAGTAGTGGATTTGTGAGATTTTGAGATGTAGTCTCATTCACTATTAAAGAATTATTAACTTTGAAATTTGTGGGAATCCTAACCCAATCACAAGTATTAGTTTCAGAGTCAATTAAGTCAACGCCACATTCGCCTGAACCCTTCAGAACTTTACAATCGCTTAATGTAGTGCATGAACATTTTCCACTCTCACTATCACATGTATAACCAATACCTGTGTTAACCAAGAAATCATTTTGATTAGAATCAGTATTATTAACTTGATTTAGAATAGGAGATTTGTTCAAGAGATTTGATGTAGCAGATGAATCAGCTATTTGCGATGCTAGCAAGAATATTCCAACAAATACTAAAAATCCTAAGTTCACCTTATTAATTATCAATCTTATAGATAAAAATTCATAAAAATATATTACTTGTTTCTTTTGACTCTAGTGACGACATAAAAATCTTGTAGTATCCTACAGTATTGTATAATGGCTGTCGTCTAAGTTCAAGGTTTACATACTTTGTATGAGAGTAAGACACTGTAACTGAACTCATATTCCAAATTGCCGTTCAATCAACGAAATAAGGATGAGACCATAATGTCTGTCATAAAAAGACTGTTTGGACAGCATCTTATGTCTAGATTAACTAGAACACAAAACAGGGAATTATCATTTAAATGCATAACCTACAATATGCACAGATTGACTAATCTTATATATTGATGATGTTTTCTACAAAGCCTAGCCGAACCAAGAATTTAACAACACATCAAATGTACCAGTACTTAAAAGATAGACTTCTATCGGCTTAACAGCGCCGAATACGTCTAAACGCAATATTCAAATCCCAACTAAATTGATCGCGCTGTTTATATCAGGATCTAGGTTTTAATAAATCCGAAGATGCAACGCATGCATTCTTGATGTGGTTTAGGCTCAGTCTCTGGCTTAATTCTCGAAAGGTTATTTCTCCAAACTCATACTTAGGCCAAACGGCCTTGAATACTTCCGCTTGAAGCCTGATCAGGCCGTATGTTTTTTCTAAGTTCTCTAAGACATGTGGACTAAAAGATGAAACCTTCATCTCGATCGACAGTGAAAAATATTGTCTTTCAACATTCATCACTGTCTTAAAATCAGATTTAGTTTGTTCGCTTGGATTCTCATCTTTAAGGAATTGTCCCAAAATCGCAGAGATCCACTTAAGATCAGTGTACACTAATCGTTGCACCCCTTGAAGAATTTCATCTTCTTTTCTACGTTGTTCTTCTATTCTCTTTTTTTCAAGGTTCAAGGTTGCCCTGCCGGTAAAGTACGTTCCTGCAATGGCGCCACTAATAGCCCCTACCGCAGTTATAATCGGAACAATAAGGTTATAGATTCTTTCATCCCCCTTCGAAATTCCAGCGGTGTCATTTCTCAGGATAATTTGCAGGCCATTGTGGTTTGTAGTACTAATTCCAGTAAAATTGTCCGCATTCGAACTCTCAGATTCAGGTGTATTGCGAATCGGGGAGGTATTCTGAGAATTTGCGAAACTAAATGTTGAAACTATGCATAGAACAGCAATAACTGAAATTGAAATTGTTCTAACTTTTTGCGATAGACGGGTCAATATTCTACTGATTAAAATCTCATTTTTATTTTTTTTGCTGCGTCCCCCCTTTAATAGGTTGGGTTGCTATGACTACTATCCCTGCAAGCTTCATTAATATTACTTAGAAAGTCTCGTACTAGTTAAATTATTGCTTATATAAGAGACAGCCTCAAGATGCTATTATGACTAGCTTTCTTGGAGGATTAATCGCCGAAGTTGAAAGCCAACAACTGGAGCTAAAAGAAGAAGAAAGTACGCAAGTCGAACTCGACTCCAGATATTTCGATAAGGGAGGCCTCGAGAACCTGGAAATGGATGTTATACCTAAATTAGTACGCGAGGCGAAGAAGACACGTGTACTTCGTATCACTCAGAAAGAGGATCCACAATATGAGGTTCGTACAGCCTATGCTTATTTGAAATATTTTACTCACGTAGTATTTATCGATAAAAATAACTTGTTAACAGGATTTGTTGAAGCCATTTATCTTTTGGATATAATTAAACCAACAAAACCAGTAGAGTCCTATACTCCACTATCACAATTACAATTTGGCGATGCTGCTTTTGATTTTGTAAATAAAATAAATCAATGGAACCTTGAACCTTCGGTAATAAATCCGAAGGGAAAAGATATCAAAGTCGTAAAAGGAACATCACGAAAACAGGTTTTGGACCTAATGAAACAACATCAATTATGGGTTTTACCAGTTGTTTCGTCTGGTCCCCGATATGAGGGAGTTATTGACTACGATTCGATAATCTTGCAGATAACAAGGGACCTCTATGAACACGCCAATACTTCTTTACCCAAGAAATGATTCTATAGAACAGGCGAACAGGATACTCACTAGGAAAGATAACGAAATCATAAAGTACAAATCTTAGTAATTTCTCTATTGTGGTATACCTACACCTTTTGGAATATAACTGACTTTGGTGCAATCTAATTGTTTGGATATTGGCTGGCCTATACCCAAAAAAAGTCGCATTGACGGTAACATCAGCAAGATTTTAAATTAAAAATTACAAATATGAAAGTCGGGTATCTGTTGAAAGATTGCTTAAATAAGAGGCAGACTAGAGTCGTAATTATGAGTTTTCTTGAAGAACTGGCAAACACGGTTGACAACGTTAAACGCCTGGGCAAACAAATTACGGATCTCCCTGTGAATGAGCGCGAACTTTATCGTGACGCGGTCGGGGAGACTTTTACTCTCTTGGATTCTGCTATCAATTTAATGCTTTCCCGCCTTGGGACGATACTTTCTATTCCTCCTTCGAATCAACAGGGGTTCATTGACGAACTATATCGTCTAAATGATTTTAAAGAATGGGAAGACATTGAACGGGCGGTAAGTTTGTGTCAGCCGCTTCGAAATGCAGGAAATAAACTGCAAGGATCGATGACAATTGAGAAGGACAGTCTATCTGAATCAGATAGGCAAGGATTGATTGGACTCATTAATCGTCTTTTGGCCGGAGAGAGTGGATTTGCAAATCTTATATCTAATTCCTTGGGTAATTTAACAATGATGGCAAATAACGTCTCCAAGTCTCCGACCGATTATCAAAAGGCAAGAAATGCCGTATTGGAGATTAGAAACAGGTTGAAAAGCGAACGCAAAAAACTGATTGCGGCAGAAACAGAATTCTATGATAAGTTAGACGTAGGTCGTCAATAAAACAAAACTAAAAAAACTACAATCACATGCCATAACTGCATCTTTTTCGATCCATACAACAGGATCGAATTTTTTGTTATTGGTAGCATCATTTACTTGGCTTAATAATTTACAAAAATTTAGAAGTATTTGTAGAATTAACGTATGTAAGATACCGGGAAATTCGACAGTTGGTATTATATTGAAACTATGATGCGTTTTGGACCCAAAGCGACTAAATTTAGAATACCTCTATATTTCTCAAACAGTAATTAATGGAGTATAATGCATCCTTATTAGGTTTCACTAGTTGTTGTACTTGCAGACATAGGTGACATTATAGCTTACAGACATGGGTTACACTTCTATGCCAGGAAGTGAATCCATATAGAAATCGAGAAAAAGTTTAACCTAATACATGAAAAAGAAAGAA
>JANWKP010000046.1 GCA_025451315.1 Nitrososphaerales archaeon
CAAAATCTACAGCGACACTATCTCCCCATATTCCCAACTGCCCGGGAGGATCAACTGGTCCCCAGACACTAATACCTTTAAATTTGCCAGTTTTTTGTCTTTTAGATTTAAAAGAGGTATCGATAGGGCCATCAACTTTGGAATGATCTGTTCCACTTCCTGTAAGAGAGATAGTTGTTTCACCAGTAACTAGCTTATTGTTAGAAGGCTCTGGTGAGGGAATACTGCTCGAACCACGAGGAACTTGAACAGTAGATTGTATTGTAGAAGGCATGGAAGAAATTTCTTGAATAGATTGAGCAGCTATTAATTTCTGTCTTTTAATAATACAAAGCTGAGCATGTATTTCTTTCATACTTTGCAAAGTTAATTCATTAGAATGAGTTAAAAGAGAACCACAATCTTTACAAATATATTCACTCGCCATAATCTATTTTAGAGCATGCCATTTATCAATATTTGGTTGAAGATGATGCTAAAAAAGTTAGCAGATATAATATTCTTATCTTATATATGAAGATAAATTAAACCTACATGTGATAGGATTAGGATATTCATATTGGAAACAAGTAATAACAATTTTACGTGATGTTATCCCAGTATATGATAAGGTTAATAGAGTAATATCACTTGGAAAAGATGACTTGTATCGCAATGAAGGTATCAGGGAAAATGTAAAACCAGGCGATTTTATTTTAGATGCAGGTTCTGGTTTTGGAAATATGTCTTTGGCAACATTTAAAATTACTTCAGACGATGTGAGGATAGTTATGTACGATCCGATCTTTGAAATGTTACAAAGTTCTAGGCATCGTCTAATTGTAGAACTCTTATCGTCTGGAATTTTTGAGCATATTCCTTTTAAAGATAATACCTTTGATGTGGTAATGTGTGGGTATTCTTTAAGAGATGCGATTAATTTAGAAATAGCAATTTCTGAAATTCATCGTATTTTAAAAAAAAATGGAAGATTTCTAATAGTAGATTTGGGTAAACCCAATAATATAATAATAAGATTTGGGGTTGCAATATATTTAAAATATGTTATTAAAATTTTTGGTTATGTAGTAGCTAGAGAAGCTGGACTTAAATTTCAAACATTATACGGAACTTTTTTAAAATGGCCAAAAAATAATATCTTATATTCATTATTAAAAAATCAATTCTCACATGTAGAATTAAGAAGCAAGTTAATGGGCGGATCTATTATTGTATCATCTACAAAATAAATTTGATACAAAATTTTTTTAAAAGATTGAATTATAATTTTAATATAACAAATGTAAATTTAATAGTAAAATTACTTGTTTTTTAATAGTGACCTAGTTACAATTAAAATACCTAATACTGGAAACAAAGATATAAAAAGATAAGGAAAAATGGATAGAAATATAGATGGTTCAAAAACTCCCATTAATACATCAACTCGAATTTATGTTACCTTTTTATTTCTTTGAAATATGAGTAAGCTTCTTTCAGGTATTCATCTAATTTATATTTCCAATTAGTGAAGCCTTCTGGATTTTTTGGGTAGTCATGATAATGATTTACTAATTTTTTATTCATTTGTGATGTATATTTTAAATCTCCAGCCAAATTTTTATTTAACGCACTTTTTATCAACATTCCTAGTTTGTCTATTGTACTAAATTCGGGATGTTCTCCTTGAGAGATTTTTTCGATGTCAAATTTTGAAAGAAAATTTTTCATTCCATAATCTATTTCTTCGTTTGATAAACTTTGTAACATTCTTCTGAAAATTTCTAGGCCAGCTGTTTTATACCCATATTCAGTAATATAATCAGTATTATATTTCCAAAGCCCATTCTCTGATAAGTCAAATGCTTGAATAGCTTCTACAGCATTTTTTCCAGCAATAGTTGCTGCTATTATGGCTGGACCTATTCCTCCTGCATCCAAAGGTTTTGGCATCCATGCTGAGTCCCCTACTAACATATACCCGTTGCCTACCATACAATCGTTTTGTCTTCTTACTGATACTTGCCATGTTCCCCAAGTATTATTTTGATCCTCTTCGGAATTAGGAAGCTCTGGTTCGGAAATTACTGGATTAATATTTACATATTCATCAATTAGATTTTTTATATTCTTATTAGTACCATTACTTTTATTATATGAATTAAAAGCTAATTGTTGTACTCCTAATCCTATATTCACCTTATCAGCTCCTTTTGGAAAAACCCAAGCATAACCTCCAGGAGCTAATTTTTGATCTAAATGTATTATACAATAGTCTGGGTCAAAGTACGTTTTATCTTCACCATTTACTTTGAAATTGTAAATGTAACGACCAGTAGATTCTAAATCATCCCTATCGATCTTTTTTTGAATATATGATTTAATTGGTAAATTTGTTCTAAGGACAGAGGTAACACCGGTACAATCAATCGTTAATTTTGCAGTTTTTTTTATTACTTGTTTAGTCTTAAGTTCTTCACCTTCTATACCAGTGATAAAATTACCATCTTTTAATAAGGATCTCAGAGCAATATTTTCCAACATTTGAACTCCGAGTTTTCTAGCATCTTGTAATTGTTTCTGAGGTAGGAGCCTTCTATTGAGTATATAGCCATCACCATCAAAAGAGATCCCAGTTTTATGATCAGGAGAATAAGCAATTACTCCTTTAACCGGATGTTCAATTTCAGGGGAGCCCCAAGATATCCCTATTCTGCTTTTCATGTAATCAACACTGTTCTTGCCCACCGCGTCTCCACAGATCCAACCGTTCATGGTCTTTTTGCCAAGATCCGAAAAAGAATTTCTATCAACTACAAGGATTTTTAAAGATTGTTTAGAATAATAAGCAGCTGAAGTAGCAACAATCATGCCTGCTAACCCACCTCCTGCTACAATAATGTCATAATCTGGTACATTTTGCGACATAAATTAAGTGTTTTGCAAAAGTACAATATTTATAGTTAAGTCAAATTTGAGTGAATATTGAATAGTAAATTAAAATTAAAAATTTAAACAATCGGATTTTTTCTGAATGAAAAGATAATTCTTATATAATATTCAAGAAATCTCTAAATGAACGACACTCTAAAAATAAGAAAAAGTTTTGAATTTAACTTGAGTAAATCTTATAAATGCTTATAAAAGTTGAATGTTAAAAGGTAATACCTTAACTAATCCAGCACCGATGAGTATTGTTTTTAAGCATTCCTCAAAATATGAGATATAATGGTATAAAACTGGCAAAAAATAATTGTTCGGTTAAAAGACTACATTTAAATTCTAAATTAAAATGTTTTCAAAAATAGATTCATGAATTAGATATAATCAACAAAATATTTATAACGTTTTTCTACTTCTTTATTTTCACCATTTAGTACTCTTTCAATTTCTTTAACTAATAAGTTCATTGCATATTTTTTAAAATTTTCACTTTCGTTATTATGTGGAAATGTAGAAAGTGTATACTCGAAATGTTTCATAAATTCAATAACTTTGTTTCGAAATTCATCAATAGTTGGATTAGAAATATTAGTTACTTTGTACCATGAAGTCGCACATGCGGTTGAGTATATTTTAGCTAAATCTTCAACCAATCTTTCTATTTCAAAGAAATCAGACATGTAATTAGTTGTGATTCAACTAGCTCAAATAAATGAATATTATTTTATAGTTGGTCTAATTGTGATAATAATTTTAGAACTGCAAAGAATTTCTTTGCACCGATTTCTAATAGTTACTTCTGTTACCCCAGCAAGACATGAAACATCAATTTGAAGAATATTCATTCCCAAGAGAACCGATGATAAATATATATAAGCTGCAGCAATACCATTGGGAGATTTTCCATCCACAAGTAAATTTTTTGATGTTTTATGTGCTAAATCAATGGCTAGTCTTTCTATTCTTGTATCCAATTTAGCCAGATTGATTAATTTGGCGATATAATGATCTATAGAAAGAGAATGAGAAATCCCATTCAACATATTATTTGATTTACATATCGAAGTATTGTCATTTGATTTAATTGTCTGATAGTTTGATAGGAAAAAAGAGGTTTTAGAGTTGTCATTATTTTGTAACTGAGTCTTATATTTGTCATTGTCACTAAATTTACTATGGTATATTCCTAATTCCATAGACATCATCCTATAGTATTTTGAAGCCAGTTTCATACTCGACCTGTCATTAGAAGGGATACCTGTCGCTTCTACAATTTCGTCTAAAGATCTGACAATCGAACACCTTTTGCATGCTAAATAAATTGTAGCAGCTGATATACAAGAAACTGATTTTCCTTTCGCTTCTTTATTTTTTTCGTAGTTTCGATAAATCATTGCTGCTGTTTCAATTAATATTTTTGGTAAACTAAGATTTGAACAAGTTTCTGAAATTTTTGAGAGAACGTTCGATAATCGCCTCTCTTTTGATGAGGAAACCCTAATTCTAGAATGCCATTTTCGTAAACTAGTTAAATGTTCTGCCATTTGGGAATTAATTACTTTTCCTCCATAATCTTTTAAACCACTCCCAATTTCTGTTCTCAAACCATAATCGTGTTGAGAAAAACTCATTGCCCCACTCGCTCTAGCAATACGATTCTTTTCCTCAAAATCTTTAGATACCGATTCCGGACCGTAATCATTCACTTCATCTAGTACTACATAGCCACATTTTTGACATAGAAATTCACCTTTGCTAAAATCATGAATTAAACCAGAATTACATTCTGGGCAATTACTGCAGTACTCTAGAGCAACCATTATCTTTCCCGCCTCAGATTCTGACCACGAGATTTTTTAACTCCTTTAAAAAAATGTCTACTTTTATTTTTGGAAATAAACCTAAATACTTTCTCACCTGGTATGGGTTTAAAATCCTCACTGAATAATATTACCGAAGCATACGGTGCATTAACTGAACCAATTAGTTCATTTACATTTCCAATTTTTTTTCCATGAGCATCTGATATTGTATCTCCAGGATTTAATTTTGTTTCCTCTAAAAGCTTTAAGATAAGGCGTCCACTCTTCGCCTTATGAATAATTTCACCAAGCTCTGTCAAGAATTTATATTGCAATTTCCTTGTTTTCATATCCTTCGGTCAACATATATTAATAAAATTGATAAAAGAAATTAAAAAGTAGTTTACAAATACTTATGATTATTTTGCCCGTTTATTTTTAATTCTTTTAGATAATATTCTAGAAGATAATGAAGAAATTAACTCAGATTTTTTTTTATTTAAAGTTTTAGAGATCATAATATATCCAGAACGTACATATGAACGGGAAGGAAATCGGGCATGATCATTTGAATGATCTAAAGGTACGTTTAATCCTTCCTCTACTGCTGCGTCAAATAATTCTGAAAAGGTAGGATCGAATACTGCATTTTCTCTTTTAATTCTCCTTCCCTTTTTTCTCGATAGATTTTTATTAAAATAATCTAGCCAGATAATAATATGATCATAATCTTTCAATATATTTAAAGGTGGACTAACATTATTTTAATTTTCAGTTATAAAACGAGTATTCAAAAACTTACAACAAATATAATAGAGCGTTATGGAGTTCAAGCAGTTTCCTTGGTCAGTATAGCATTGATAGTTCCATTTTGACCTGGTCGTGAAATTATTCTTGCAATTCCCAATTCAGTTTCAACAAATGCGCCTTTACTCAACACTCCGCGTCTCTCATAATCTTTATTGGCAGGGTTCTTAGTTACTCTAATAATTTTAGTTTTGATTGTTTTCTTATTTTCCTTATCATTTACATTAAGAAATTCAGTATGTTTTATTGCTAATTTAATATTGCCTCCTCTAACTCGCCTTTGAGCGATGTTCTCCTTTCCTAAAGTCGGTTCATTAGGATATCGATCGATTTCAGATTTTCGAAGCATTCTTGATGGCTTAAGTCTACCTCCGGTAAATTTTTTCCCACCGAAGTTTTCAATTGATTTACGCATTTCTCAAAATGATAAAATCTCTAATTAAGACGTTTCTAAGGCTTTATTGTTATGCTATTCTTTATTATATTCAAATCAGATATTCCAAAGTAATCTTGGAATTTTTTAGTTGTTTTATAAACTTTTAACCTCCCCACCGATTCGTGTTCGATGAACCCTAATTGCTCCAAATATTTGACATGAGAATAAGCTTGACTTCCTCTTATCTGTACCAATCTCTTCGACGTAATTGGTTGTTCATATACTATATAGGAGAGAGTTTTCAAAGAGGAAGATTGAAGTAATGGTTGTTTAGCAAATTTTCTTATGAGTGGACCGTAGTCTGGTTTAAGTTGAAACACATAATTTCCATCTTCTAGCTTTTTTAATTCTAATGCATAGAACACATCATTAATTTTTTTGGTTAAATCTAAAAGTAATTTTTTCATTTTTTCTTTTGAATTTAGGCCTGTTGCTTTAATTAATTCTTCAATAGACATCGGCCGGCCGGAAGAATATAGCGCTGCCTCAATTCTTGCTACAATTTCTTTTTCCGGAAGATTATCTTTCAAAATCAATATGGTTTTCCAAAGGTGATTTATTAATATTCAGTCTCTAAGTGCAATTTTCTTATTTCTATATCATTTGATTCCTCTAGTTGTACTAAATCTATCTTTCCTTGCATTGCCAGATGAAGTAAAGCTATAAAAATTCTTGCTACATCTATTCTCTCTAAATTCTCAATAATCTTACTAAACAAAAGAGTGCCTGTTAAATTTAGTGAATAAATTATGAAGTTTTCATTTTCTTCCAAAATTTTTTCAAATTTAACTAAATATTGATCAAAATCAAAATCCTCTATTGGTTCTAATTGTACAACATTTCTAGTTTGCATGCTAGGATGGTCTAAAGAGTAAATAATATTTTCTAATACCTTAAGTAAGTCTTCCAAAGAAACTGGATAGGTTGAAGATAATCTGAAAGGAAAATCTATTAACTTTAGAAGAGGGATTTCTTTTTCAGTTGATCTATCATAACTTTTTTTTTCTAATGAAAGTTTTTCTAACTGGAAAATGCTTTCAACCTTTAAGCGATATATTAAAGACGATGACCATGCAGCAATCCCACAAATTCGAAGATCCTTTTTTCCGCTAGAATTAATAATTTTCAAAAGTAATTCTAATAATTTTGAAATATTTATTTCCCATACATTTTGTTTTCCTAATAAAGAGGTGTTAAAAAGTAAATTTAATGGAGGAGTAGCTATTGATGTTATGTTATTACCGTCGTCAATCATTTGTAAGGCTTGAATACAAGATCGAAACTATAAAAACATATTGAAAGTATTAAGTTTTCAACCAATCTATTGGAATATCTTGGTAGATTCCATTAGGTAAGGTTCTTCTAATAGATATAGGCAACGCTTTTTTTTCTAATTCTTCGATAGCTAGAGAAATAGAACTTCTTGAGTTCACATCCCCTTTAATCATAAGAGGAGCGCCATATGATATCTGTAGAGAACGAGCACCAGTTATTCTAGCTTTTTCAAATCTTGTTAATCTTTTGGGGCCAATTAAAATTTCTTGGTCTTGACCAGTAATTTCTTTTAAAGTATATTCTGATTCTTCATATTCTACAAACTCTTCTTTACGTAAAGATTTTGGTTCTGGAGATGGTAGTTCTTCGGGTTCTTCTAATATCTTTTTATTTTTTGTACGGCTTTTTGTTGTTTTTATTTCAGATTTTGAACGTGCTTCTTTTTTCTTATTTTTGGAAGGTTTTATAACTGTGGTTTCCATTTTATTATTTTCTAATTTAGAATCCTCTAGGGTTTTATCAATATCTTTATTATTTAATTCCTCAACCAAGAATACTGCAAAAGCTAATTTAAATATAATTAAACGTTACGAATTTAAGGTAATGGATTGCCAACCTTTATTAAGTAGTTATTATGTCAAGTGAAAACAAATTTACATCAGTATCTAGAATAGATATTAAGGTAATAATAAATAGGAAAGAAACTTTACATGGGCAGTTAATACGGCATTTATCTCCTCTTACTATATCTGAAATGTTAAGATCGATGCCTTTTCAGGGAGCAGTCCATTATAGTATGGATACATTCTGTTATATCCAAACACAATTAAATATAGGTCAAGAAAAATCTAGAAAAAAATTTTCAAAGGGAGATATCACGTTAATGACCTCAAATGGAGCAATTTGTTTTTTTCTAAAAGATGCTTCTGTGGAATATTCTATGAATTATATTGGTAAAGTATCCTCAAAAATTGAAAAATTACTAAGTCTGCGATCCAATGATGAGCTAACTATAGCTTCAGACATTGACTAGATTGTGGAACTAAAAAGTTTTGTCAAGTAGTATTGAGAGAGTATACTCTATGTCCACTATAGCCTCCAATGAGTTTAACCGAACCTTTAGATTCCAAATTTCTAATGTAGTTATTTGCGATTGATATTTTTACTCCTAATAATTTAGAAATAGATTGAGCAGTAATTGCCTTCATTCCTTTTATTATGTTTACATTATTGATATCATCTATAATTACAGAAGATTTATGTCGTTGACTCTTTACAAAAGGCTTAGCTTCATCTTTTTTCGGTTTGTTAGCTCCATCGCCTGGTTGTTGTCCTGTATTTTTAGTTGAACTTAATGTTTTTTTCTTTACTCCACCCATTTCAAATCTATTGATCCTCCTTTATGATATATATTTTTATATTTTGTCATGAATATCTAAATCATATTTTATAAATAATCAAATTATAAATTATGATTATTGGATTTTTTAACTATAGCCGAAATTTTTGAAGATATGCAAAAGACCAGGAGCAGGTTAATCTTAATAGATCATTTAGTAATTCTTTTTAAGACTACCCCGGTAAATATCATTAAACAAGTAATTTATCTTCTACAAGGAAAACTTTCTTTAGCTTACGAAGGGGTCGAATTAGGTTTAGGAGAAAAATTAACTATTAAGGCAATAGCAGAATCATCTGGTAGGAGTGTTAAAGAAGTTGAGGATAAATATGGAATCGTTGGAGATTTGGGGGAAACTGCAAAAGAAATTGCAAAATTTAAATATCAAAAGACACTATTGAGTGAACAAATTACTGTAGAAAGAGTATTCCTAACCTTTGAAAAGATAGCAAAATCAACAGGTTCACTATCTCAAATTATAAAATTGCGTTTAGTAAGTAGTTTATTAAATGATGCAACTCCACTAGAGAGTAAATATATTATAAAATTTCTGCTAGGCACTTTGAGATTAGGAATCGCGGAGTATTCTATAATAGATGCTTTGTCAATAGCTTCTACAGGAAATAAAATCAACCGAAAAAAGATAGAAGAAACTTATAATGTTTACACTGATCTAGGAACGATTGCCGAAATATTATTTAAGAAAAATTTAGAAGGTTTAAATGAACTACAAATAACACCACTCAAACCTATTCGACCGATGCTAGCCGAACGAATAACTGATCCTACAGAAGCATTAAAAAAAACGAATGGCGCAATAGCTTGTGAGTTTAAACTTGATGGCGAAAGAGTCCAAATTCATAAAGATGGATCTGAAATACAATTATTTTCCAGAAGCCTAGAGAAAATAACTAATCATTATCCTGACATTGTGGAGGTAATAAAAAAATACCAGATCCACAAATGTATTTTAGAAGCGGAAATTGTATCATTTGATTTAGAGTCTAAAAAAATTCAACCATTTCAGGAATTAATGCATAGAAAAAGAAAGCATAACATAAATGACGTTCTCTTAAAGTATCCAGTTAAGGTATTTTTATTTGACATCCTATATTTAGAAGGAGACAATCTGACTAAATATGAATATACCAAAAGAAGAAAGATTTTAGAATCTATAGTTAGTGAAAATAAGCACAACACTATAGCATTAGTAAACCAAATCGTCTCATCAAAATTAAACCAAATAGAGAATTTTTTTCGTAAGGCTAAAGAGGCTGGTTGTGAAGGATTGATGTTAAAGCAATTAGATAGTAAATATCGAGCAGGTGCAAGGGAATTCCTATGGATGAAACTAAAAAAAGAATATGATAATAGAATAGGTGATAGTTTGGACCTTACAGTAATTGGAGCATTATTAGGTAAAGGAAAGCGTACAGGCTACTATGGAGCTCTATTATTAGCGGTTTATGACAAAAATTCTGATACTTTTCAAAGTGTTTGTAAAGTTGGTACAGGTTTTTCTGATCGAGATTTAGAACTTATTTATAATGAACTAAAAAATTACGTTGTTGAGGAGAAGTATTATAATGTGAATAGTTCTATGAAAATGGATATATGGTTTAATCCTAAACTGGTTCTCGAAATCAGAGCGTCTGAGATTACCATTAGTCCTTCACATACAGCTGCTTATGGAATAATACGTAAAAATTTTGGATTGGCATTGCGATTTCCAAAATATTCCAGAAAAATACGATTTGACAAAAAACCAGAAGATTCTACTACTTCGAGTGAATTAATAGAACTATATAAAAGACAAGTTAAACAGAACAAATTTTAATGTAGTTACTTTTTATTCATTATCATTCTAATACTAAATTTATAAATTTAATGACTATATAAAATAAACTTTTTCCTTCTTTTTGATAATAATTTCATACACCAACAATAACCATCTTGATGGAAATTATAAATAACCAGCTATGATCTTATTTTAAAACGATAAAAGTATTGCCAAATATTTCATAAATTTCAGATAAAAAAGTAGGAATGTTAGTCACTGTTGCTTTAAAAATATATGCAATATTAATCAAATATGTATATAAAGTCACATATTTTTACTCGTATCTGGTAATTAAGTTCAATATTAAAAACTAAAGGAGGCTATGAATGGGATCAATTCTCTTCTTTATTATTCTTAGTTGGCTTAAGAGGAGGTGGCAACTTTTCTAATTTATGTGTAGGATTCGCAAGATAATGACGAGAAGCTCCTTCACCAGAAAGGACGATATTACATTCTAAACATTTGTATTTTATAGCCATAATCCAGCCCAGAATTAAGTGTGCACACTTACCTAAAAAGTCTACTGTTTATACTAAATTAGTAAAAAAATTAAGAAAATTAATATTTAATTATCTTAATTTTAGAATTTCTCGATTATCTGGTACTGAGGATCTTATACCTAGTTTATTATAAATTGTACTTGCGGTATTTTCAGACTTACTTCGTTCCCCATGATTAACTAGTACTCGCTTGGGTTTGATTCGAGAAACGAAACTCAATATTTGGTTAAAATCACTATGTCCGCTAAATCCATCAATCTTTTGAGTTTTACACTTTAATGGGATAACTTTGACTTTACCATTTTTATCCATCATACTAACCTCATTTGTATTTCCATCAAGCATTCTTCTCCCTAAAGTGCCATTGATTTGGTATGAAACAAATATCATTTTATTATTCTCTTTTGTTGCTATTTCTTTAAAATATTCAACAGAAGGACCACCTTCTAACATACCTGATGTAGCCATTATTATAGCTGGATTCTGGTCCTTTAATACTTCATCTCTTTTTCCCCATCCGTTAACTACGGTAAAATATTCTGATTGGAATGGGTTAATTCCGTGAGAAACAGATCTCCTTACATCTTGGCCAAGGTAATGAGCATAAGACATATGTATAGCACTGGCCTCAGAAATCATTCCCTCAATATATATAGGAGATTCTATCAATCGCCCATCCTTCATTTCTTTATCTAGAACTAACATTATCTCTTGTGCACGCCCAACCGCTGGAACTGGAATAAGAACTTTGCCACCACTTGTCAATGTTTTGTTTATAGTCTCCGTGAAACTATTGTATACTATACCTTGGTCCGGCATGATATCACTAGAAGCTCCATACGTACTTTCAGTGATCAAAGTTTCTACCCTTGGATAATTTGAAACAGCACTATCTAATAACTGAGTTTTAGCATATTTATAGTCACCAGAATAAAGAATATTATGAGCACCTGAAATATTTATATGTACAGTTGCACTTCCCATAATGTGACCTGCGTTATTGAGCGTAATTGTAATATCTGGTGAAATATCGGTAGGTTTTCCGTAAGGTAATGTGATACAATGTTTGATTATTTCATTTATATCTCGTACCTCATAGGGACAATAAACACCATTATTTTGTGCTATTTTTACAGAATCTGATTGAAGCAGATTCATTAAAGGTAACGTGGGCTCAGTACAATAAACTGGACCGTCATATCCATATTTAAATAATGTTGGTAAAAACCCTTGATGGTCTATATGAGCATGACTAATTATTATTGCATCTAAATCCTCCAATTTAAAATCAAACCAATCGATCCTTGGATACGCATCAATGGCATTATTCTCACCTGGATTAATTCCACAATCTAACATAATTTTACTCTCAGAAGTTACAACAATAAAACAAGATCTTCCCACTTGTTTTACTCCACCGAGACAGAAAATATAAACTTCCTTGTTATTCCAAGTTTTACTTTGTTTATCAATAACTGAAGCTCGTTCCAAGAGATTTTCACTTTCTACATTCTCATCTCCCTTCTTGATTAATGGCTCTCGAAAAACTCTTTTGCCTAATTCACGAAAAAAGTTAGTACGTTCTTTGGATGAACTTTTTAAAACTGTGTGTATATTGTTTATACTCATAGATGGTATATGTGGAGAACGTCGAAGGTGTGTTATCCAGCCTGTCGATTGAGCAATATTTATTATAGTTTCAGAAATAACTGATTCCGGCTTATTAACCTCTAATATTACTTCGCCTGTCGCATCATCACAAAATACAGCTGAAACGATCACATCTCTGGGTAAGATTTTGGAAACAATAGATCTGGTCTCGTCTTCTTGAAGCCTGATTGATTGATCTGTTCTTACTATAAATCTTTTTTTTAAGGTTTTGGATAGAGAGGATAAATAATATGTTAATTCTGTTAGAGAAAACCTAGGATTTTTTGTATACAAAGCAATATTTGGTCCTTCAAATCTAGCGGTAGTAATTTGTGACTCTTTTGGGATGGACTCAAAAATAGTTTTTATTATGGCTTCCTCATCTTTAACATATCTAGGATTCTTAAAACCTTTATTAAGAGAATCATTTTTAGTTTGATTATTTAATGATTTATTACAATTGTTTTTAACACTGTCATTTCCATTATTTTTTTTCATATTGATCAAATTTTTTCTTTTATTCGAAGACCAACTATATATCTATTTTAAAATAAAGTAGAACAAACATACGTTGAATCCTATATATTATTTGTATTTCCGTTATAAAGGTTTAGTCATATATTATTTCAGTTATAGTAAGATCAAATATTTTATTATTATCTTTCATCTTAAAACCCATGGCAAAGAAAATGATAATATCACAATTATTACAAAAACGATACTTAAGATTGTAAAAGGCTTTATTTTGCTTTTAGTTTTTATTTTGTTTTCGAGCAACGTACCATACCACTGACCACCATCCAACATAGTAATAGGAAGTGCATTGAATATCCCTACATTAAAATTAATAAACCAAATCCAAAAAAGTAAATTTGCAATAATTGGAAATGTAGGACCAAAAATGCTTGAAGAGTAGAAAGATGCCATAGTATCAGAATAAGGAACGAGACTTTGCTGCAATGTAGGAGGCATAAGAATCGCCAATGGATTAGTCAAAAAAAGATTTTTGTAATTATCTAGTACCAATCCAGGATCAAAAAAAGCATCTGTAAGTGTAACTCCTAAGATACCTTTACTTTCTGGAATAGATGCAGGAAGTTCAACAGACTTCGTTTGTTCTTTCTTGTCTTCTGATATCCATTGCATTTGTATTGTAGTGCCTAAATTATCTCTCAAGATTTTCCTAAGTTCTTGAACATCCTCTATTGGTTCAGCATTGATGTAAGTAATAATAGAATTCTTCGAAAGACCTATAGATTTGGCCAAAGAATTTTCTCCAATACTCAAAACTGTAATGCCAGTCTCATCACCTTGAATATTAGAAACGGGAGTGAGAGAGGATACCAAAAGAAAAAGTAATCCAAAAGAGATCCCTGCAAGAACCATATTGTTCAAGGGACCTGCAGTAAGAATGGCACTTTTTTGTTTAAACGTTGTTCTATTTAATTCATCTTGTTGAATATTTACAAATGCACCTATTGGTATTCCTAGAAATAATACAATGCCTGTTGATTCTACTTTAGTATTATAGACTCTGGCAACAATACCATGACCCGCTTCATGAATTATAATTGTAACAACTAATCCAATCCAGCCATAAGTCCAAGGTAGAATCGGATTCAATCCTGGAATCAACAAATTACCTTGTGGTCCAATTTCACGAATACCCTCCCTAGCAGAATCATTAGAAAATAATACCAAAAGAGAACCCATGATTAAAAAAACAGCTAATGCAGTTATCAAAGGCATTAAGTAAATATTGAAAGAAGCGTAAATCTTACCTAAACGTGAATTTGCCACCCTGTCAAAAAACCGTAAGCCAAACGGAGTATGTATTAATATCAAAGGCAATTTTAGTTCATAATTAATCCCTAGATTTTTTTGCAAACAAAATTAGTAGTACCAGAGACTATTTAAATCAATCATTACTTACAGTAATACTAAATCTATTAATAATTTTATTTGCAAAACTAATTTTATTGGATCATATTCTTTTAAATGAAAATTTTTTTTCGAGGAATACCAATGTGGTGGCCAAAAATCTAATAGGAAAAAGACTGGTAAAGATTATTCGAAATGAGAATAAAAAAATAAGGCTAGTAGGTATGATTGTAGAAACAGAGGCGTATGGTTACAAAAGTGATGAAGCAAGTCACGCATATAGAGGAATGACCAAAAGAAATCGGGTAATGTTTGGTCCTGTGGGAAGGTCATATGTGTATTTCACTTATGGAAATCATTATTGTTTCAATGTAACTGCAAAATCCAAAAATCAAATTGCAGGTGCCGTATTAATACGAGCATTACAACCAGAAGAAGGAATTCAGTACATGAAAGATTATAGGAATATAAATGATCTAAAACTATTAACAAATGGACCTGGAAGAATAACTCAAGCATTTTGCATAAATAAACAACATAATGATTATGATTTAACGGATATAAGTAACGACTTGTATATTGAGAAAGGGTTTAATCCTAATTTAGTATTAGCTACTAAAAGAATTGGTATAAAAAAATCAATGCATGAGTATTGGAGATACATATTAGCATCTAAAGAAGAAAATGTAATTCAATTAAATAAATTTGTATCCAACAAAAAGGAAAATATTCACTATCAAATTTGTAAGTTATTATAGTTGAGGCGATTGATTAGATGTTATATTATATATTCTGTCTCTCCAATTTACAACACTATTTCTATTTGATGTTACTATTCTTGCTAAAAATCTAGAAACAATAATTGTCGCTCCAATTAAAAAACCTAACGAATAAACCTTATTAAAAAATAAAGTATAACTGATCTGAATTAAATTCGTTAGCATTAAAATAAACAGTGTAATATTCGCAAAAAGTAAGATCACAAAGTTCAATTGATTGGGATGAAGTACACTTAAAGTTAATGATAAGAAAAACACCATAAAAGGAAATATCGTTAAAAAGAAAAGTGCTATGCTTAAAAGAGTTGATTTTAACCTGTTCTCCTTAAACATAGGTATAAGAAGTCGATCCATAGCTTTACATAAATCGGAGGAGTTTCGAGCCCAGATTGCTTGAACATAGCTTTCACCCCTAACCATTCTCAATTTAAAATTTCCCTCTTTGACCTTTTTACCTAATGCACCATCTTCAATTATTTCGTGTTTAACTGATTCATGAGAACCTACTTGTTCATATGTATCCCTCTTAATAATAAAATAACTTCCAAAAAAATAACCAAGCTTTGATTTTGGATTATTTACCTTTAATGGAGAAAATCTAGTATGCATGAAAGTAGTTAAAAGAGGCAGAGTAACTTTAGTAAAAAAATCATAAGATAATAACCTAGGCATAATTGTTATTGCATCTAAACCATAATGATTAATATTTTGTACCGCTAAAGACATAGTATTTTCAGAATGGTAAGAATCTGCATCGGTAAACAACAATAAATTACCATTTGATTTTAGGTATCCTTGATAACATGCCCAGTTTTTCCCAATCCAATCGTCATCAGGCCGATTCACACTCAGAACTTTAATATCAGGATATGAATTTTGGTATTCATTCATTATTTCTAAAGTTTTATCCGAAGATTCATCATTAACCAAAACTATTTCAAAGTCAGGGTAATCCTGTTTTATTAAACTATCTATGCATCTACGAATATAGCGTTCCTCATTTCTCGCAGGGAGTATTATACTTACTCTTGGAAACGTGTTTATTATATTCTTAATTCTCTCCAATCTTGGTGATTGTTTAATAGACTTAATCATAGATAATAAGAAGTAAACCCATGTAAAAAAAATTCCAGCCATAAGTGAAATAATTAAAAAATAAAAAATTATTTGATTAATGTCCATAGTAAGGATTTGTTAAAGGTAAAGGTCCATATTATTTATTTTTTACTTGTAACGGTTTAATAATTAGGTCTAGTCAAATGTTGATTTGGTAATTTCAAGAAAACTTCTTTTTAATCAGACAAGCTTAATATACGGTAAGATAGTCGCATAAGCAAATATCTATGTTAATAATATTTGACGTTGAAGGAGTATTACTTAATGCAGAATATTTACCTATTTTGGCCCAAGTTTTTGGACCTTCGAAGGAAAAGGAAATCTGGGATATTACAAAACAAGGTATCAGAGGAGACATAGATTGGGAAGAAGGCCTTAGAAAGAGAGTAAAAGCATTAAAAGGGATAAAATTTGATGATGCCAAACAAATAGGGGAAAATTTAGAAATTATGCCAGGAGCAAAGGATCTTTGTTCAGCACTAAAAGATGCAGGGTGGAAAATGATTGCTATCTCAGGTGGTTTTACAATTATTACAGACAGATTAAAGAAAGAATTGGGACTAGATATAATTTTTTCTAATAATTTAATCTTCAAAAATGGAATATTGGACGGTCTTGACTTAAAAGTTACTTCAGATAAATCGCTACTGGTTCGACCATTAATTAAACAATTGGGAATTAAAAAAGAAGAAATCGTTGTGGTTGTTGATGGAGCTAATGATATAAAACTATTTGACATAGCAGGATACACAGTAGGTTTTTGTCCTGTCGAATTAGTCAAAAATAAAGCAGATGATGTAATTGAATTAAGGAACTTATCATTACTAAAAAATTTATTGGAAAAAAGATTCGGTAAATGGATTTTAAAACCTAATCTAAAAAATAAACTCTAATGCTTAAAATTGAGATAATACCTATATACATAAATGTCAATATTAATTCAAAATCAAAATTATTAAATATTCTTTTAGAATCAATAAAAAATAATCATCAAACTATTAAAAATGGGGATATAATAGTCATAGCTCAAAAAATTATTTCAAAAAATGAAGGACGATCAATTTATTTAAACCGAGTTATTCCTTCCTCTAAATCTATAGAACTAGGCAAAAAAATAAATAAAGATCCTCGAATTGTCGAATTGATACTTCAAGAATCCCGAAAAATTATAAGAGTATTTGATAGAACTATAATTAGTGAAACATTTCATGGTTTTATTTGTGCAAATGCTGGAATCGATCAAAGTAATGTAAGTAAAAGTAAAAATCGAGTACTGTTATTGCCAAAGGACCCAGATAAATCGGCAGATTCAATAAAAAAAGAAGTATATGAAAAAACAAGAAAAAAAATTGCCGTTTTGATAACAGATACCTTCGGTCGCCCCTTTAGGAATGGTCAGACGAATGTTGCAATAGGTATTGCAGGAATTAATCCTTTAAAAAATTATAAGGGAAAAAGAGATATGTTTGGTAAAATTATGATGGTTACTGAAATAGCAATTGTTGATGAAATAGCTGGTGCAGCAGAACTTGTTATGGGAAAAAGCGAAGGAATTCCTGTGGCAATAGTTAGAAATGCTATTTATTCTAAGCATCATAGTTCAATTAAAAAAATTGTTCGAAAGGAAACGCGAGATATCTTTAGATAAGATTAACTATAAAATAAGGTCATAAACATTTTATATTGCAACAGCATTTTTTATATTGTATTTCGTAATGCATGATGATATAGATTTTAGAAAAATTATAGATGTAAGAGGTCTTTATTGTCCTGAACCTGTCTTTAGAACTAAGATTGAAATGGAAAAAATGACGATAGGTGAAAAAATAAAAGTTGTCGCTGATGACCCTCAATCAGAAGAAGATATTTCAATGTGGGTAAACAGGAATGGGCATGAATTATTATCAGTTGATAAAAAGGAATCAGATTTAGAATTTATTATAAAAAAGGCGAAGTAAAATGACTTCAACAATAGCTGAAAGTCAAGTAACAAAAAAAATAGGGAATACTCCTTTAATTGAATTATCTTCATTTTCAACAGAAAATGTAAAATTATTTGCTAAATTGGAATGGCATAATCCATTTGGGTCTGTTAAAGATAGAGCTGCATATTGGATGATAAAAGATGCTGAGAGAAAACATGTGATAAAAAAAGATAAGAGTATTATCATTGAACCGACATCAGGAAATACCGGGATTGCATTAACAGGGATATCATCCTCGATGGGATACAAAGTCGAAATAGTTATACCCGAAAAAGTAAGTGCCGAAACAAAATCAATTCTTAAAAATTTAGGAGCGACAATACATGAAACTTCTGATGATCTATGTCCAAGAGTGGGTGCAGGAACGGATCAGAGCATTGCGCTAGCTAAGGCAATATCGACTCCGAGACCAGATATTTACTATATGCCCAATCAATATGAAAATGATGCTAACTATTTAGCTCATTACGAAGGAACTGGTCCAGAACTATGGAAACAAACCAATGGAAAGATTACACATTTCTTAACAGGTTGTGGCACTGGAGGTACAATAACTGGTACAGGAGTCTATTTAAAAGAACAGAATCCTAATATCAAAGTAGTTGCAGTTCAAGCACAAAAAAATCACTTGCTTCAGGGGTTGAGAAATTTTGAAGAATCTTCTATGCCCGATCTTTTCAAAAGACGGGAAATTGTGGTTGATGAATGGTACACTGCAACTAATAAAGACTCTTTTGCAATGGTAAAGGAATTAGCAAAAAAAGAGAATATATTGGCTGGTCCCTCATCCGGTTCTGTTATGTCGGCTATGCTCGAAACTCGAGACAAGATAGAAAATGGAATAATAGTCGGCATCTTTGCTGATGACGGCAGAAAATTTAAAAGCTTATACAAAGAACAGAATGTTTTGAATGAAGACGAATATGTAAAGGCTCTTCAAAATGCCAAATCTTTATCAAAGTTATTTTACTAAAGTAATTATTATTGAAAAAATAGAATGTAGGTAGAGTATTATACCATTTTTGGACATAATTTAGTATTAGAGGATATCGTTTTAGATCTCAGTCAGATTTCGGGTAAATAACTACATTGGCTAACAGTACTAGCTACGGTTTGAAAAGCGATAGATAAAATACATTTGTTTGTAAAATCAATCTTTATTTTCGTTTAGCCATTTTTCAACGTCAAGTGCAGCCATACATCCATATCCTGCAGCAGTAACAGCTTGTCTATAATGAAAATCATGGACATCTCCAGCTGCAAAAACCCCGTCAACACTGGTTTTTGTATTCTCTCTAAGAAGAATATAACCATGCTCATCTAGTTCTAATTGATCTTTAAAGAGTATAGTAGTGGGTTCATGTCCAATCGCAATGAATAATCCACCTACATCTAATTCTTTTTCTTCTTGATTATTTACATTTTTGATAAAAATTTTTGAAATTTTTTTATCTCCACTTATTTTGGTAATGATACTGTTCCATAGAAATTTAATTTTAGGATTAGCGAATGATTTTTCTTGCAAGATTTTACTACCTTTTAGAGAGTCACGTCTATGGATGATCTTGACTGATTTTCCAAATTTTGTTAAAAAAGTGGCCTCTTCGAGAGCTGTATCACCTCCTCCCACCACAACAATATCCTCCCCTTTAAAAAAAGGCCCGTCACATGTAGCACAATAAGATACTCCTCTTCCTCCATATACCTCTTCTCCCAAAATTCCCAGTTTTCTAGGAGATGCTCCAGTACAAACAATGATTGACTTAGATAGGTATTCTTTTGAATATGTTTTTACAAAAAAAGGAGTTTCCTTAAAATTAACTTTTATTACTTCATCATCGACTATTATAGAACCAAATCTTTCAGCTTGTTGTCTCATATTCATCATTAATTCTGGTCCAAATATACCATTTGGAAATCCAGGGTAGTTTTCAACTTCACTTGTGGTCATTAATTGTCCTCCTGGCAAACTTCCTGAAATTATCAAAGTCTTAAGTTTCCCTCGTGAAGTATAGATACCAGCGGTATATCCGGCAGGTCCAGAACCAATTATAATAACATCAAAAATATCTTTACTTTGATTAAATGTATTAATTTTATCTTCATCAACTTGCATGATGTAAGTAATAGATAAAATAGAGACTAATTAATTATTTGTTGACTGAATTTCTCAATCTATTCCGCAACAAAATATCATATCAAGATAATTGTATTATTTGTAGTTGATCCGTATTACATAGAAGTCTTTAATTTATATTCGGTTTACCATCATTATTAAGTTGATTATTCATAATATAATATCTATCTTGAAGAAAAAAAGATATAAAATTAATGAAAACGATTGAATCACTACAACAATAATATCTTTAATTTGAATCTCTTAATAATCTATAAATTTTTTTGTCATAAAATGCTTTTAACTCCATAATCAAATAAGGATTTTATTAAATGACTAAAATCTGTAATAACCTTCTATAGATTTAATATAACTTCTACAATTTATAAGTAGAACTTACAAATAGCGTTACTACTAACTAGTAAACTAGCATCATGATTCCAATATGAATCATCAAATGTGCATAATTATTAATCATTTATATAAGAAGGTTGAGTTAAAGATATTAGTTCATTATTTTCGATGTTAATCTGAAAGGAATATTGTAGTAGAAAACAAAAACCTATTAAAAATCATACAATTTTTTTTATAATTACAGGTTTGTCTATACCAAAGATTTACTATTTGAACGATGGATTTTTAATAGAAAATACCACTTGGATTATACAATGCTTATTTTATGGATACAAAAATAAAAAACTTGTTTGTTATAGTCTGAAACAGATATAATTTTTTCAAAATATCAATGATAATAATAAACATTATCTATTAATGAAGATTCATTATAACATACATATTTACAAATTATAGGGGAAAAAAATCCTAATTTGGAATTTCTATTAGTTCTTTTAATTTGTTTGCAGCTATTTCAGCAGCTTTTTTACCCGATAAAAGCATAGAACCAAATGTAGGACCCATTCTTGGAAGACCATGAGTTTCAGTTACTGACATTCCTGTAGCTATTAGACCAGGAAATACTTCACCAGTATAATTAACTACTGCATCTTCACCTCCTTCTACCCACATAGGATCCATACCTTTCCACTTGACATAACCTCTTTCCATTAATCTCTTTACGGCAACCGAATCATGACCAGATGCATCAATAACGATCTTGCTTTCGAAGGCAATCGGATCTACACATGTAATATTTCTTGGTAATGCAGAGACGGGCATCCAGTTAACTACTACTCCTCCTACCCGCTCATTTTTTAAGACTAAATCATCAAATTTAGTTAATTGCAAAAACCGAACGCCTGCATCGCATGTTGCTGCAATTAATTTGGAACAAGCATGAGGGCCCCATGTAGCATAAAGTCCTTCTCTTACAACTCTATATGGAACTCCTAACTCATCCCAAATCTTTTGGGCGGGTGCTCTTACAGTTACAGGGTTCATCATATACCCTCCTACCCAATATCCCCCACCAATGTAGTTATTTTGTTCTATAATTAAGGTTCGAACTCCTAATTTACCCAATTCTCTTCCTGCAGATAATCCAGCAGGACCCGCACCAATAATAATAACATCGGAATCTGTATATTCATTCATTGTCTCCATAAACATTGCAGCAATCGAACGACTAATTTCTTTCTCGCTGACATCAGCAAAAATCTTTGGCATACTATTATCAGAAGATTTACATTATATATTACTAATGAATTTGATCTATAATGTCGTATCACAAAAATTAATTTTAATTATCTATTACATTATTTGAGAAATGTGTTCCTCTAACTTTACTGTCAATTTCTATCATTAACTTGATAAAGTCTGATTTGTGAGAATTCAGATATTCTTGTCCTTTGTCTTGAAGACGATTTTGATAAAGTCTTAGATCTCTATGCTCGTTAAAGAATTTTTCGATCATTGTACTTCCATGAAACGAAGGATTTATCAATTTATCAAAATATCCTATAGTTAATTGAACATCTCCTTGTTCCACAGATTCTCTCATTTTAGCTAATATTTCACTTATATCTTTTAATTGTTGAACAGGAGGTGAAACTTCCCTAGATTTTCCCATGAAACCTGAGCGTTTAATTGTTCCTACCTTTGAGGCTATATCTCTAGTAAGTTCAAAATATTCTTCTTTATTCAAAAAGCTTTTCTTTTCCTTTCTTAGTACTAAACCCTTCATTGAAAGTCTTAATAAAGCATCATTAACATCAACTTGATCCATACCAGTGATCCAAATTATTTTACCTGCATAATCGTAACCATGTCGTATTGCCTCTAATACAACAACCTCAATTATTCTTCTAAAACCTTCTTCTGCCTTAGCATTATCAAAATCTTTATCTCTGACAGCTCGTTTAGCATAAGAAATATCAATTTCAATGGCTCGCTTTAACGCCTCCATACCATCATCTACCCTCCCACCAAGAACTAGATAACAAGACAGGTTATACCATGACATTCCATCATTATGATTGATATCTATTGATTTTTCACAACATTCTACTGCTTTATCTAAGTTGTTCATTCTATAATATGCAAGTCCTTTTAGGTTCCAAGCCTCGAAATTATTTATATCTAAATCCAGAGCATTATTATAGCAAGAAATGGCTACAGTATATTCCCCAAGGTGAAAATGAGCATATCCCTTTTTTATCCATGCATTAACGAATTGGGGATCAATTCTTACAGATAATTCAAAACATCTAATAGCATCAGTAAGTTTTTCGTTAGCCATATGATTAATTCCATTATTATAAAGATCAAATTTTTGAATATTATTAATATTATCAGTATTATTTAATTCAGAAGGTTTTTTTTCTTTCTCATGGTAATTAAATTTATCAGTTACCTTCCGTCGAAAAAACTTTTCCATATATAACAGATCCATTCACGAAGATAAATAGATTATGATTTATTTGTTATAGTGACCAGTACATGTGATCGACTTTAAAAATATTATAAATCAAGAAAAAATTATTATTTTAGCTTGACAGATATAATATTAAGTGTCAGATTACTATAAAATATTAGGAATAGCAAAGGATTCTGATCAAATTCAGATAAGAAAAGCCTTTCGTCAGCTAGCACTGCTACACCATCCTGATAAGAATAAAAATTCTGAAGAATCAAAAGTGAAATTCATGGAACTTGTTCAAGCATATGAAGTTCTTTCCGACGAGAAAGCTAGAGAAAGATACGATTTTAATACTGTCAATGAGAAAAGTTTTCAGAAATTTAATTGGACTCCTTCTGCAGATTTTGCCAATTTTTATAGTTATGAAAATCTAAAAAGAGAATACAACGAAAATAAAGTAAGCGGTGGTATGTGGGAAATTAGTGAAAAAGCCAATGCAGGGTTATGGAAAGCGACCTTTATTTTGTTAGGATCCTTAGGACTGATATCTGTCTTTATTATACTAAAAATTTACTAATGAATAGACAAATTCATTATCATATATTCTTTCTAACCTTTATTAAAAAAAAGTATTTAAAATAGATCGGAAATTACTCTTAATAGTTAAGTTGAAAGTTTTAGCAATTGGAAATCGGATCTTTGTAACAAGTTTTCAAATGGCTGGAATCGAAGGAATTGACGTTCAAAATTCAAAAGAAGCCCTCTCCCGAATAAAACAAATACACTCTCGTAGTGAAGCAGGTTTGATTTTATTAAGTGATGACATTGGTAAAGAGATTAGATTAGATTTGGCTAGGATACGTTCTGTAAAACCCATTCCTTTAATATTTGAACTACCTTCACCAGGTAGTAAAAAAGAAAAGGTAGATTATAGAGCATTGTTAAAGCAAATCCTAGGTGTTTAATTAATATTCTCTCTTGTGGTATTTCGTTTGATTATTGTTTAGAGACTCTTATACTACCTTAATGTAATATGAATTTGAAAACAGTACTTAGTATTGCTGGGAGCGACCCATCTTCTGGTGCTGGTATACAAGCAGATCTGAAAACTTTTTCATCATTAGGAACTTATGGATGTACTGCTATTACTGCAATAACTGTTCAAAATACAAGAGATATTTTCGATATTTTTCCTCTTCCAAATGATCTGGTAATAAAACAAATAAAGTTCATCCTGGAAGATATAAGAATTGATTCAATTAAGGTAGGAATGGTTTATGATAAAAAACTAATTGATAAATTATTTAAAATTTTAAAAACTCTTAATATTCCGATCATAGTAGATCCGATTCTTATTTCCACAAGCAGAAAAAATTTAATTGAACCTGATGCAATAAAATACTTTACAAAAAAAATACTATCTATTGCAACAATAATTACTCCAAATGCTAATGAGGCAAAACAACTTACTGGGATTGAAATAAATACAAAAGAAAATTTACATAAGGCTTTATCTAAAATAATGAGATTAGGTCCTAAAAATGTGATCCTAAAGGGAGGACATATTGTATCAGAACAGTCTACTGACACTTTAATTGATGATAAAATGAATATAGTAGAATTCTCCAATCCACGAATAGACATCCCAGAAAATCATGGTTCTGGGTGCAATTTCTCTGCCGCTCTGTCTGCATTCCTTGCAAAAGGTTATGATATATCTATGGCATGTAAATATGCCAATCAATTTATAAATAATGCCTTGAAGAATATTTTGTATATAGGAAAAGGATATCCTGTAGTAGATAGTGCTATCATAACTTCCACATTATCCTTTAAATTTCAAGTAATCGAAGAACTGTCAAAAGCCATTAACGAATTAGAAAATTTATCAGGCTTGGGAAAGTTGATACCAGAAACACAATCTAATTTTGCCTATGCAATACCAAATGCCACTTGTATAAACGAAGTTGCTGGAATAAAAGGAAGAATAGTAAGAATAGATGATAAAGTGAAAGCGAGTTCTAATATTGAATTCGGTGCATCTCAACACGTCGCATCAGCAGTTATTTCATATATGACTATTTATCCTCCTATGAGGGCTGGATTTAATATTAAATATGATACAAAAATATTAGATTTGCTACGAACTTTTATGAAAATATCCGAATACGATAGACGTTTAGAACCTAGAAAATTTAAGGAAAAAGAAGGTGAAACTATTAAATGGGGAATTAAAAATGCGATTTTAAAGGACAAGATTGTAAATGGAATTTATCATCAAGGAGATTTAGGAAAAGAACCTATGATAATAATTTTTGGACACAAACCAGCAGAAATCCTTGAATATTTGAGAAAAATAATTAAGTACTACTAATGTAAAGGTATATTACATTATTTAATTAAACATTTTAGATGCAAGCAGTTATTCTGGCAGGAGGCCTGGGAACCAGACTACAACCTTATACGTTCTTTATTCCTAAACCTATGTTACCATTAGGGAACAAACCCTTGCTTGAATATCTAATAGAATGGATAAAAAAATTAAAAAATATTGATGAAGTAATTATTTGTGTAAGTTATTTGCACCGAACTATCGAGGATTATTTTGAAGATGGAGGAAGATTTGGAATAAAAATAACGTATGCCCATTCTGAAAGACCATTGGCCACTGGAGGACAATTAAAAACTGCCGAAAAAATGTTGAATGATAGATTTATTTGTCTTTATGGTGATTCAATATATGATTTTAATTTAGAAAAAATGGTGAATGGCCATGAAAAATCAAAGGCTTTTCTTTCGATGGCATTAATGAAATACAAAACAAGAATGAAATATGGTTTCATAGATACAAATGATAAAGGAAATATTGTTACAGCTTGGCGAGAAAAACCAGAAGTTGAGGGTTTAATAAATATTGGATGTTATATAATGGAAAGAGAATTCCTAAAAATGATACCTAAATCGAGCACTATTGGAATGGACAAAATAGTAAAAGATGTAATTACACAAAAAAAAAAGGTTAACGCGTTTACAATAGAATCTGGATTCATCGATATAGGAGATAAAAGATCATATTTAGACGCCTATAAAAAATACATGAAAAAATTAGGTAGCATATAGACTCCTATAGTACAAAATTGATTGTCCTGGCTGAGATTAATCACTATTGCTTAGTGCGTCATCTTTTTATTCTGTTTGGATATGAGATATAATAGATGATTGATAATAATAGAGAAAAAAATCTCTCAGTTGATGCAAGTAATATTGATACTAATCTTCACTTTTATGTTAGAAAAATGAAATATCAGGGTTCCCTAATGATAAACATATGTGATGAAGAATTATTGGGTATAAATATAGAAAGTGATTCGTTAAATATTAACATAACTAGTGATTTTTTTAACGAGCTGGCAAATGAGAAAGATATATCTAATTTATTAAAAAGGTGTTCTATTGCTAATCTAATTGGAAGAAGGGTTGTAGAGAAAACATTGAGTTTAGGTCTTGCTAAAAGAGACAGCATAAAAATAGTTTCAGATATTCCATTTCTGATGATATTTAAATTTAATAATAATTATTAATTCGTCAATTTTTCTGTTAATTTAATAAATAGATATTTTATATCCAATAGTTTATAGTACTATTTGAGGCTGAGTCAGAATGAGTTATCAACGTACTTTAAGAATACAAAAAGAACGAATTGGGGCCATTATTGGAAAAAAGGGATTAATTAAAGACGAGATCGAAAAAAAATGCAAGATAGACATTCAGGTTGACAGTGAATATGGAGATGTAGTATTAAAATCTAAAACTACCGACCCTCTGGATATATTGAACATTAATAAAGGATTGGAAGTAATTCTTGCTATCTCTAAAGGCTTTTCTCCCGAGAAAGCATTTAACCTATTTACAGAGGAAAATAGTTTAGAGATTGTTGACTTGCGAGACTATGTAGGAAAATCTGCAAATTCTTTATCAAGAGTAAAAAGCCGATTGATAGGAGAAAAGGGAAAATCCAGGAGAACTATAGAGGAATTAACAGGATCTTATATTTCAATATATGGACATTCTGTCGGAATAATCGGAACTTCTGAACAAGTAACTTTAACGATTGAAGCAATAACAAGAATATGTTCCGGAAGGTCACATAAAAACGTATATAATTTCCTTCAAGAAATAAGAAGAAAGGCAAAAATTGAAAAGTTAAAATTGTGGGAATAAAATGTTATCAGCAAAATTTTTTATTATAAATATAAATATATAAAGAAAAGGTAGTGAGTATTGACTAATCCACAAGATAAAGATAAAAAAGTCTCGAAGGTATCTTTCTACAAATTAAGTACTCTTTTAGCAATAATTATAACTATTCCAGGAATTATAGTTCTCTTTGCACTAAGACACTATGACGTTGATATAGTCTTTCAAGTAATTGTTAGTTCGGTTGTATTTTTTATATGTATAGGACTCTCCTTTAAGATTTCTCACCACCTTGTTAAATTAGGATAAGCATTTACCTTTTCACTCCCCATCTCTTGAACATATTGTTTTCAATACCAAATTGATCCAATACTTTTCCAACAATATGAAATAACAAATCATCAATAGTACGTGGATGGAAGTAAAATCCTGGCATCGCTGGTAATATCGAGACACCCAATTCCGACAATTTAACCATGTTTTCTAGATGAATTTTAGACAAAGGAGTTTCTCTAGGAACAACAACCAATTTTCTATTTTCTTTAATACAAACACTAGCAGCTCGTGAAATCAAACTATCATCTAATCCATTTGCTATACTAGCAAGTGTTTTCATGCTACAGGGAATGATAACCATACCATCAGTTTTAAAAGAACCACTTGAGATGGGTGCAGCCATATTTTTATTATCGTACCACTTGGTTGATAGCTTTTGTACATAAACAATATCTAAATTTGTTTCAATTTTTATCGTCTTTTCTCCCCATTCACTGATAACTAAATGTGTTTCTAATTTAAGCGAATTTAAAGATTCTATTAATTTGATACCATAGATAACTCCTGATCCTCCGGTAATTGCAATAATAATCCCCACATTTTCATTTACTTGACTTGATGATAAGTATCTATCGAAAAATTAATTTTTATATTCCTTTATTAATGAAATAAAACATGCTTACTATTTTTGGTACAATAGCATTAGATACAACTAGAACGTCTAAAAATATAAAATATAGAATAATGGGTGGTGCGGCAACATATGCATCATTATCATCATCAAAATATACATCAACCAATATTATCGGAATAATTGGATATGATTTTCCTCATATGTATAAAGACATTTTGGATAGACACGTGAATACTAAAGGAATCATTGTAAAAGACAATGAAAAAACTTTTCATTATGATTCTTCATTTGATCCAACTTTAACTGTTCGAACAGCCAATAAAACTGAATTAAACGTTATTGAAAATTTTGAACCATCTGTTCCTGAAGAATTTATCGATTCTAAATATATCTTTTTAGCAAACAACGATCCAGTTCAAAACAAAAAAATGCAAAGTTTATTTAGTGATCCTGAATTTGTGGTTTGTGACACCATCGAATACTGGATTAATAATAAATATGATCAAGTGATAGAGATGATAAGAAATGTAAATGGAATCATAATAGATAGTCAAGAAGCTAGGCTTTTAACACATGAATATAACCTCATCAAATGTGCTAAAGAAATTAAAGAATTAGGTCCTGAATTAGTAATTATAAAAAAAGGTGAGAATGGGTGTATGCTTTTTTACAAAGATATTATATGTGTATATCCATCCATCCCTATAGAAAATGTAGTTGATCCAACTGGAGCAGGTGATTGTTATGCCGGTGGCTTTCTTGGATATTTATCAAAAAAAGGAAAAATAAATGAAAGAACTTTTAGAGAAGCTGCAATATACGGAAATATTATGGGGTCTTTCGCAATAGAAGACTTTGGAGTGAATAAAATAATTGATATATCCTCTTCTGATATAGAAAAAAGACTACAATTCTATAAAGAATTATTGAGGTTCTAAACATGACTACAATTTTGTTATATAATTATAGGATTATTAAAAAATCATGTAGTGCTAAATTTTTTTAGCTTTTTCGATTTGATATAGCATATGTTTTAAATCAGTAATTGGAGATGAAGAATTCAATATGTGTCTCCCAACTATAAAATAATCAGTACCAGCATTTATTGCCTCAAGTATGGAACCACCTTGAGTTAGAAATCCAGGAGAGTAAATCTTTATTTCATGCAATTCAGAAATTTCCTTGATTATATCAATTTTAGTAGCACCTATGACAATTCCATCTACACCACTAGAACGAGCATAGCTATAAAGTAATCTATACATTGGAATTGAATCTAAATTTTTCCTATACGCATTAGTTGAAGAAATTTGTAATCCGTAGCCTTCAAAAGAAGTAGGATGACTCATATAAACAAGTGAGATAATACCGAATTTTATGGAATGGGCGTAATTTACAATTGACTTCATTTCTGTTACTCCAATAAATGGGTTTACTATTACTGCATCAAATCCTAATTTTTGTAACTTCGTAACAGTCACTTTATTTGTATTTCCAATATCATTCAGCTTTATATCTGCTATACTTTGCAGATCAAATTTATGAGCTAGCATGTTAAGATTTAATAGCTGTATATAAGATAATGATAAAAAAAGATGGAAATTTATTTTTATTGCACAAATTTGAGATTCAGTTATAGTCACTATCTCTTTACATTTATCAAGTAAGTAACTATTATTGTCATTATCTAAATCGTAATCCAATGCTAATATAATAGGACTTTTTTTTTTATTGGCACACTTAGTTATCCTTGATTGATAAGAAGATATAATTTCAGTCATCATTTATCACTAGGGGATGCTCTTTTAACAATTTTATGATTTTTATATAAATATAACCATGTTCTTCAATATAATTTGTGAAAAAAGGTTTTTCTGATTTTTGGCTGGAATATTTTAAAAATTTCTCAGGTTCCTTATCTATATTGATATAGTAAAAATATGTTAAAGAATCGGTGTCCATAAAATTTAAAGAAGTTCCTATAGTAAATCTATCTTTTTGTTGATTTCCAAAAGAAAAAATTGGTAAAGGAGGTTCATCATAAATAGTTTTATAAGCTGCGACTTTTGCAAGGCTTGCAAGGTCTCTTAACATAATCTTTGTATAACTACATCTTTTACTTCTTCTAGAACTTTTTTCCATTATTGCTGGTAACTTTTCAACATTTATAATTGGAGAATAGACAAAAAGAGGATTAGAAGCAATATCGACCAATGTTACTGTTTCAGAAAGACCTTGACATCTATATGCAATATATTGATTAGAAGGATTGCGGGGTTCAAATTTAACATAATAAATTACTGGCGTACCATAAATAAATTCAGTTTGCAAAGCAAAGATATGTTCATTGTTTAAATACATAGAAAATGTAGGTAATGGAGCACGTTCTAATGCACAAACTAGTCTTGCAAAATCATTCAGATCGAATACCTCAATGTAAAAGGGTGATTTAGATTCCAAGCAATTAACTTCAAAAAAAAGGGTATTAATATTTTACACTTTTAGTAGAGATGTCTTAAAATCAGTAATATGAGGTATATGGTATTTATTTAGCAATTAGGTTAAAAGTCAAAGAAACTTTTAGTTTTTATTTTCTAGTAGATAGAAATTTCAAAATTTATTAAATAAATAATATAATTGGTATAATTGTTTCTACCTGAGTTAGAACTTTCATGAAATTAATTACTATATCTATTATTGGTGCGAAATTTTTGTTCAAAATGTTTAACTCATTGTTGAAAAATCTAGTGAAAGAAGATATTCTATTAAACTTCGAATATTACGTAACTCCATTATATATAGACAATTCTCTTTGAAGGCTATATAAAAAGTATATTTATTAAATATAATCAGTTTTTTCATTAAGATTCGATATCAAAAGATTATTATACTTTTATTTTGACGATCCATTGATTGTTACTCTGCTTAGATTAGTAATATATTGTCCATTACTGTTTATCTATAAAGATATCAAAGAAAATGATATTGAATATAAAAGAATTAGGCATAGATATAAAAATTCAATCTAGCATTAATTTGTTAACTAATGTTATAAATAAAAAAGATAGCGATGTGTTCGAAATTTGGAAAGCCTACAGTTGGCTAGAATACTGTATTTTACTGATCCGTCTGAAACATTACAATCTATTAGATAAAATACAACAAAATGTATTAAAACCTGATAAAAAAAAAGTAAAAGTTGAAAATGAAGTAAATTTAAAAAAGGCAAGGGAATTATTAACGAGTTTAGATTATACTGATAGTGAACATCTTTTGAATTCTCTTAGAGAATCCAGAGATCTTTTAAAAATTTATTTAAAAACAAACAAGTAAGATATTAATAAAAATTTTAATGTCTTTGATCTATTACTGCATCTACTTCAGCTCCAGTTCCAATTAGTTCAGCTTTAAGCCCAAGTTCTGCTTCAATTTCTTCAACAAACTTTTTTGAAGGTGAGGAAAGTTTAGAATAATCTGTAACACCAGCACATTCTGGAAAGAGAACATCTAATTTGGTGAGGGCAAATGATGTCCCACCGTTAAGTCTAATTGACTTTTTTGCTAACCCAATATTGAACGGAGAGGATCTTCTTTCTCTTCCAGTTACACTTCCATATTCCTGCCATCCTCTCTTTTGAGTTTCTTCTTTGCCTAATTCATTTTCTAATGGTCCACCTCCTACTCTAGTAATATAAGATTTAAAAACAACAATGACATCATCAATGTATTTAGGTCCTATTCCAACATCCGCGCAAACAGAAGAAGCAGTAACGTCCTTTGATGTTACGAAAGGATATCCTCCATGATAAAGCGAAAGATAAGTACCCTGTGTCCCTTCAAGTAGAACGTTGTTCTTTTTATCCAAGTCAGAATGAATCATACAACTTACATCATTCAAGTAATTTTTAATCTCCGAACAGTCCATAGCAAGAGTGAGTTTTCGTAATGCTCTGTCAGAATTTGCAGGACCTGTTCCTGTTCCAGTAGTACCTATTCTTTCTTTCAGAAAACTCTCATTACTATCCTGTCTAATATGTTCTTCTTTTATTATACCACAATGAGGATCGACAAAAGTTCGGCCATGAGCATGAAATGTGGAAATTTCTTTTAAAAGTATCATCGGATCTACCAGGACACCTGCACCTATAGCTAAATTAGTGGTGACATTAAAGGCTGCGCTGGGAAGCATACGAACTTTGAAGGTTTGCCCATTTAAATTAAAAGTATGTCCTGCATTAGGACCTACTCCTCCCCTAGCCGCTAATCTAACATTATCCTTTTTGACAAGATAAGCAACTATCTTTCCTTTTCCTTCATCGCCAAAGAAGCCACCTACTACTATATTACATGGCATGATGTTAATTATAGTAATCTATATTTAATTTATTATTATAAAAAAATATTGTAAAATAGAAAATTAGATATATGTCTCTTAACTAGTTTGTTATGTGTCTGTTACTAGTGGTAATATCGAGGATATTATAGAAATATTAGGTAATCTACAACCATTTTTAAGAAAACCAATAATCAAAAATAAGTTAATAGATTTTTTTAAAAGCGAATCTAGCTTTCAATTAGAAACAATAGAATTAATTTTAGATTCTCTTGAAAATATGGATATTCAAAAATATCAAGATTTAATATCCTCATGGTTACAAGTTTTAGTATATTTTGAAAATACAAAAATAAATCAAATAATAAAACTCTTCTTAAGCGGATTGCTAAAAAGAAAAGAATTGATAAATCCTCTCCAACCAGTATTGTTCTATTGCATTAATAAGATGTCCACCGATCAAAAAGACACATTGAGATATTGTTTTTTGGAAACTTTATTTATGATACCAAACTACAAGAATATAATCCCTTCTAATTTAAGTGAAGAAACACTAAAATTTCTATTTAAATGTTAAACGTCGAAGACAATTACATAGTAAAAATTAAGGGTTATCAGGATTTTTTTGAATTTGTTCTCCCTGTTCTAGCCCAAAAAAGATCTTCTCTTGCTTTTTCAAAGCCTTTCTATGCTCAGGAAGAGACATATCTAGACGGAGTTCATTAATAACCATAACTGCATGAGTAGTCCATTCATTCCAGCATGAAGGACAAGAAGAGTATTTTTGAGCACCAGGATCATCAACTAGTTTTTCATCGAAAGTATTATTACATTTTGAGCATGTCTGAGTCATATGTACTATCCTACTACTAAAGATATATTACCTTTGCCATTAAAATAATAATTTACCATCGAATAGAATTAAGACCTCTTGTTTTAGCATGATATTTTACTCAATTGGAATTAGAAAATATGAAATTTATATTGATAAGCATGGTAATAGAATCATAAAATCTCTTACAGATGATTAGGATTTTACATTGCCAATTATCTCTATACATGTAGATATATTCAATATGATTCAATATTACAGCTCTGTTAAGTTAAGCAGTAAAAGCTATAGCTAGGAATATTCCATTCATGTTATGAATATTAGATTTGAAAAGATGAAACATCTAACCTTGTCTAAATCTGTTTGATAATGAGTAAAATAGGTTTGAAACCACATATTTTTGTATATAGAATCTTGACAATTTAATTCAGTACACGAATTAGTTGTGAGCTTCTAAAATACTTTGCTAATGTTCTTAAACAAGTAATAAAAGTCATGACTTTTCACGGTCCTGTTAACTTGAGGGTAAATTATTAGTTAAATTTAGGCTCTGTTAATAAGATATATTCACCTCCTTCATTCAATTCATTAATAAAATAATTCTCAAATGTTGTATCATTATACATAGAAACAAAGAATTGTATCCAGTTATATGCATGAAATAGATTGCATTCATCTAGCATAC
>JANWKP010000047.1 GCA_025451315.1 Nitrososphaerales archaeon
AGACGGTGAAGATGCAGAAAAATAATTTACAACAATGGAAGGTCAGTGTAGACTATGGACAAAGATGGATTATAGAAACTGTCTTCTCTTGCATTAAGAGAATGTTTGGAGAATATGTTACTGCTATCAGATTTGAGAATATAATAAAAGAAATAATGTTAAAAGCATCTTTATACAACTTGTTTCAAAGCATAACTATCAGATAAGTAAAAGAGAATAAAGATAGATTGTTTAAACGAGTTATGCAACAAAGCAATTTGAACCATCATTGAAAATGTTTATACGTAACAAATAGTTTGAACAAATTTTAGAACTCCTCTTTTATCTGGTATCAAAAAAAATTTTATCTAGATAAAAAGTTAAAGAACAAACTCATTTTTTTATTAATTATCCAAGATCTACATTCCTAGTATCCGGATTAACCTTAGAACCTATTATAACAATAATAGCACCTATTATAATATTTATAGCAACAGCATAATATAGAGGAATACTATGTTTATCAAAATAAGATAACAAAGTAATAGCTATTAACGGAGCCCATGAACCGACTAATAGTCCACCGTTATAAACGAAACCTGCTGCACTATTTCTAATCTCAGTAGGAAATCTCTCAGCTAAAAATGCAGGCATTGCTCCAAATCCACTAGCTACAAAGAAAATCAACAAAGAAGTGTACATAGCAATCTCAAAACTATTCGATGCAGTAAAGATCCCATTCAAGGAAGGTATAGCAACTATTATTGATGCGATTCCAAATATTGTTAATATTTTTAATCTACCAATGTATTGACTAATAAAACCTGCAAATAAATGACCTATTAAGGAAAATATTATAGTAACAATCATGATAGTTGCCACTTCCTGTCTTTCTAAATTTACATACTTTTCCAACAAGGTAGGCATAAAACCTGTAGAGCTATAATAGCAAAATAAAAGGCCAGTCATGACTATCAGAGATAAAAAAAAGTGTCTTCTATTATTTTTGTTAGCTAGAACATTTTTGAATGGAATTCTAGCGATCTTCTTTTCTTTTACTTTCTTGATCCATATCTGTGACTCATCCATTTTTAATCTTACGAACAATGCCACCAGTCCTGGTATTATACCTGTAAAGAATAGTACTCTCCAACCTATCTCAATAAATTTATCATCAGGAAAGGCAAATTGAGTGAGTTGAAAAGAAATTGATGCGAGAAGGAAACCAAGTGTAAACCCGCTTTGTACAAATCCTGATATAAGTCCTCGCATAGGTTTTGGTGAAGATTCCATACTGATTACAGCTCCACTACCCCATTCACCACCAGCGAAAAAGCCTAGTGCGAATCTCATTATTATCAGCAAAATTGGTGCCAAAAGTCCTACAGATTGCCAGGTTGGCAATAGACCTGTGCAGAAAGTTACTATAGAAACACCTGTGATTGTTATTATCATGGCATTCTTTCTTCCATGTTTATCACCAAAGTTTCCAAAGAACGCTCCACCAAGGGGTCTCATAATTAAGGTTACTACATATGTCGCAAAGGTAGCTAAAAGACTCAAGGATGGATCCGTAGAAGGAAAAAATAGTTGATTAATTGATGCAATTACAAAAAGCATTAAAACAAGATCATAACCATCAAGAGTCCAGCCAAGCCAAGATCCCATGATTATAACCTTTTGGTGCTTTGTTAGTTCTTTGAGGGATAAGATAGGCACTAATCACATCAAAAAAAAGTAGTATAAAAATGTTCTTATCAAAATGGTTATGTATAATAAACATTTGTATTTATTTTAAAGTTATATATATTAACCTTTAAATACTTACTACAATTTATTTCTAGGAATAAGTAACTAGATAATGGTTAACTAATCCTACTGAAATATTGATTTTTTTTTAATAATATTCTTGTTCCTGTGAACATAAATTTTTTCGGCGCCGAAAAAGTACACTGGTTTAAAATAAAAAATACAAGTATTTGATCCATCTTGAATATCGACTTTTATCGAACCAGTTCAATTGAGATTGATAAATAAATTTTAATACTATAGTTTGAAATAAATTATTAGAAGGTTTAAAAATTGGTGAAATGTTCCTTTTGCAAGCACAATTTACTATATATCAATAAAGTAAAATGTAGGACAGGTCAGCAAATGATACTTTACAAGTGCAATGACTGTAAAGTCAAATATAAAGAATATCATTTTTATCGATTAAATCTACCTTGGAATAAATACTGACTTTAATATCCAAAAATGAATTATCTTTACCTATAAAATTGCCAAACGCTATCACAACTTTTAAGTTATTATTTTGATGATGCTCAGAGTAACCGTTATCTTTCATATATTCAAGAAATTCATTTATTATCTCTATATTTTTGGAATTAGGAATATTCTGAATTTTTCCTATTGTTGTAGATAGCTTTAGTGGCAATTATCTGATTTTCTCCCCTTCTTTTACAAAATCTAATATCAAATTCAAAGTATATGAACCCACTTATAGAATGGGGCCAGTGGGATTTGAACCCTTCTATAAAGTGGGACCAGTTACTTTCAAAATAATTTATATAACCACAAATTCTCGATGGAGTAATTATGTCTCAATTGACACTTCATGTTAAGAGAAATTATTACATTTACATTTAAGACATAGAAAAGAAGAAGAAAAGAAATTCAAAAAAAATATTCATCAAGAAGAATGTGAGTTGTAGAGAGAACAAATTCATGGCATAACAGATTCAGGACATTAAATTCCAGATATGAAAAGTAGGAGGAGGAGAAATACCTTGGTTAAGTACAAGTAGCAATCAGCATAATTTTTTTACAGGATGTTAATTTTTTTGGAAATAGACTTTTAGTCACTAAATTTCTATAAAATATTTTTTCCTCTTTAATTCATCTTTTGCACATTGAATAATATACTCATCATCTTCAGTACTTTCTTTTTCTACATCTTTTATGAATCTTATTAACTGATTATTAATACTATTTTTATCCTCTTTTTTAACGTCATGATCTACACTCTCTTTTAGTTTATCTTCTTCACTCTTTTTTTGTTCTCCTTTTTGTTCTTCCATTTGCTTTTGTTCTTCATGATCTACAATCTCCTTTAATGTATCTCTTTCACCTTCTTTTATGAGGTTTAAAATAGTATCAGAAGAAAAGTCGAATATTTTATCAGAAACTGTATGAATATCATCTTTTTTCTGGATTTTTAAGACATCCTCAATATTAAATCGTTTACCTATTAAATCATAAAAGTGTCTTGTTTGATTGTGTCGGCTCGAAGTCCTTTGATGCTTATTTAATATATCTTCAAATTTCGGTTTCAGATATTGAGCATTTTTGCTGATGGCATCACTTGCTAAATTCGTCATTTCTACTACGAAATCATGATAATCAGATATGTTTTGAGCAAGCTTAATATCATACTCAGTTTTATCATGAAAACGTATATCTCTTTCTCTATCTTTGGTCAAATCATAATCATATAATGATGGTATATTATTTCCTTCTTCTAACTCTGGGTGTAAATTAACTATAGTTAATTTTAAGTCTGGAATAATATTTTCTTCTTGTAGTTTATAAAAATCCTTCCATTTATCATAAGTTAATTTACTGTCTTTATCTAAGGTAGAAATAAGTTTCTTCTCATGTTTTTTTGTCCAAAAACTAGAGTGGTTACTAAGAAGTTCTCTAATGGGAGTATTACTTAATATCCCTCCATCCCAGTATTTCTTTCCATTAATTTCCATATATGGGTAGTTGATTGGTATTGCAGCACTCGCAAGTACATGATTTATAGTAATATCACTTTCATTACTATCAAAGGTTTCAGGCTGTGCCGTGTTAATATCCGCAGCAACCAAAAGCAATTTTGGTTCATTTTGCTCAATATCAGTACTTATACCCCCTTCTTGATAATATTCGTCATATTCTAGTTTACGTGCAAAATCTAAAATAGATTCTCCCAACGGTTTATTACTATATTGATACCACCCTGCTGATTGGGAGTAATCAAAGAATTTGTTAAATAACGGAGTTGGATAGGGAGGATAAAATAATGGACTGAAGACATTTGGTTCACCATATACAATTCTTTTCTTTATAGAATAATATCTTCTTAATGATTCTCCTGATACGATTAAGTCAATAAAATTCTGATAATAGGGAAACATTTTAGCAGATATATCTTTATTAAAATCCCAAGTATTTTTTAACAAAGATAGTATAGAATCATAAAATGTAGAATATGAAGAAATCTTCTTCCAAAAATTTAAAAGTTTTTCTGGAGATCCCTCCCAGTATTTCAAAGTTTTTTCTGGTTTCGCTTCTTTTGGTGATTTGACATCTTTCTCTTTATTTTCTAAGAAATGGTTTATAATTATAGAAGCATTAATGGCACCTATAGAAGTACCAGCAATTATATCGTATACATTTTCATTATCTTTCAAGTCTTTTTTAATCCAATGATATAAAACATGAAAGACACCAGCTTCATATGCTCCCAACGAACCACCTCCTTGAAATACTAATGTTCTTTGAGGAGAAGAAATTGGTCTATTTTTTGACATATTCTTATGCAATTATTGGTAACATTTATTTAGTTTTCTATCATATATTTTAAAAAGCTATCATTAAACAATAGTTCAGTCCATTTTCTTTATATACCAGCTAACATTTGTAGTATATTTAATCTCTTTATCTATCATTTCTACTGTTTGAAATTATTTCTAATTTTATTGCATATTTCATATTGCTATTTTATGACTATCTTGATTTGGAGTATTATAATACATTTTTTAATGCGAGATATGATAACATTAGTAAATTAAATTCTTATTAGGATAACTTGAGTTATATATAATAAAAAAAATAAATACCAACATTTATCTAAAACTCAAATATACATTTAGCTGTTTTCATTATATTAAGTCTTTTAACAATTTTTAGGCGCCGAAATATTATGGTAAAGTATTGGATTAGTATCTCACAGGATTAATTAACTAAATAGGTTCAAGCTTATTTAATATGTTACTAACTTATTATTTTGTAAAATAGATGGAATCAGATAATTTACAAATTGGTTCAGTACTCTTATTTAGCTATATGTATGAGATTGAATCCTTCGATAATGTGGAACCAATACTCTATTACAGGTGATAAATATGACTATGGTATATAATAACGCTAAAGTATAGTGAATGAGCAACGTTTAACTAAACATAAAACTGTAAGTGGTATCTTTAATTAGTTCTCTTACTTGAAAAGGCAATAGATTAGTATCTAATTTTCGATTAGGTCCGATTATAATCTGATTAAATTGTTTATTTTTGTCTGGATGCCAATATAACAATTGTTCTAATTTTATCCATTGGATATTTGGACTCGTTGACCAAATTCTAAAACTTGAATAGTGTTCTTTGATTGGTACATAAATTATCGTAGGTTTATCTTGTACTTGCCCCTCTAAAATTACTGCTGCATATTTAGATTTTAAATCGAATGATAGAAATATCGGTTTTGCTGAACTACATATCGGATAAGGACGAGCCACAATATCAAAGTTTCTGGAAGATCTATTAGGGCCCAATAAAGAGAAATCTTCTAAATTCCAATTATCTTTTTCATCTTTTGTATTATAAAGATCAAAGTTCCAATAAGTTGAATTCAAAAGAAAGTCCTCTATTTGTTTAAATTGTAAATCCATGTAGGCACGTATTTGTTCTTTTTTATAAATCTCTGTAGGTTCTAAATTGGTTTCAAGGTTTTTCCAATCATTACTACCTCCAAATTCTGTTATAAATGGAATCAGATTTCTAGCAGTCGCCTCATTTTTCATCTTCTGAAAAAGTTGTGGCCATTCATATTTTTTTTTATTCATATCATCTGAGCGGTTGGTTAATGAATTAAAAAGTGTCAGTGGATCGTAATAATGAAATGAGAAAACACCACGTTCTTTGAAATAATCCAGAAAGTTATTATCTTTAGGTAAGAAAGTAAAAATTTCGTTTTGATTAAATATAACGTTTTTATCAATATTTAATTCTATTTTTTCTGATATTGGATCGATACGATCAATGATCGAGCTAGGAAGTGGTAACGTATAAATATTCCAGTCCGCGCGCGGTTCAATAAAAATAAAAACTTTGTTATCAAATTTTCTAATTTCATTAATTACGTTGATATAAAATTCCCTCAAAAATCTGGATTCAAAATCCTTTCTTCCTAATCCCACTTGATTCGGTTCATTAAATGGTTCTATACCGATAATTACAGGCACATCAGAGTCCTCATAAAGTTGATTAAAATATCTTATTGTTTGACCAATTGTTTTTTCTAGATGAGTTCTAACTGGATAATTTTCTAGACCAAATTCCGTATTTTTCAAATTATTATTCCAAAAAGATCTTAACGTATGTTTAACGAAATGATCAATATAATACGATAAATACCATGTCTTTTTTTGAATTTCTGTTCGTGGAAAAATAGGTTTCCAATGAAATTCATCAATAGCCAGTGCCCAATCTGGAAATCCATCTCCACCATAAATTTCATGAGCTATATCTTGATGAAAATCCAAAATGACAAATAGCCTTCTTTCATGAAGTTTATCAATTATGATTTTAATCATACCTAAATAATTTTTACCTTCTGGTAACAATTCATCTAAATGTGGGTTTGGATAAGGTTCTATTGCTTTCCATATAATTAATAACCGAATTACATTAAACCCAAGATCCTTTAACTGATCTAAAGTCTTTTCTACAAGGTTGATTTCTTCTTGTAAATCTACATTATTAATATCATAGATATTTAAAGAAACTATTGGAAGATAGGGAGGTAACTTACTTCTGGAAGCAAAGTTCACTCCTCTAAATA
>JANWKP010000048.1 GCA_025451315.1 Nitrososphaerales archaeon
AAATTATACAATAAGCTATTTTGCTCAATTTATAAAAAATTTTCTTAGACAAATTGGAATAAACTATCAAGATAAAATAACAATAATAGGACATTCTTTAGGAGGATATATAGCGATAGAATATGCAATAGAGAACAAAGAAAATATTGAAAAACTTGTATTGATAGATTCATCAGGCATGCTTAATGGACCTACTCCGTTACTAGAACAATATTTTGATGCAGCAATGGAAACTGATCCTAATTTAAGATACAGTAAAGTGAAAAAGGTCTTTGAAAATTTATTGGCAATACCATCTAGATTACTACCAATTATTGTGGATATCTTCATTTCAGTAATTGAAAAACCTGGAGCAAAACATGCATTTGAGTCTGCTTTTATAAATAGTACAACAACTTCTATTAATTTAGAGAAATTAAAACAAATTAAAAGTATTCCTTGCTTAATAATATGGGGTGAAAAAGATAATCTTATACCCATTGATCACATTCACAAGTTTGGACAAATTCTCAAAGATGCTAAACTTTTGGTGATTGATGATGCAGGTCATTCCCCATTTATCGAGAAAACAGCGATCGTATACCAGAAGTTATTGACATTCTTATTTGACAATAAATGAGTTATTGTTAGGCAGGTAAAATTTCGCTTATAGAATGTACTCATTATAGTGCATAGCACATTAACTAAACTGGATGAAATTTTTAATTGTTAAGACATTTTAATCTTTTTTTATATAACTTCTTCTTTTAGGTTCTAAATCCTTGGAGTAACTATTGCTAGACATATCTATAGTACTTTTTCTAAGCGTCTACATACCATTTTAAAAGAATCTAATACATCTATTTCAATTACGCCTGGTAGGTGTTGAATATTAGGCACATAGTTGTTTATGGTGTATAGATTTTGTATTCTGATTTCTATTTTGATGTGACTGCTTTTCAAATCTTCAGAATCTGATCTATTTATGACTTCTACTAAATTTTTGAAATGTTCCTGTTGTTGATTTTGTAATGGATATTTTCCAGAATGAATCGAATCTTCGATCATTTTACATAATTCTGAAATTTTCATTGATGTTTTAATAATGATTTAATAATGCTTAATTTATACCAATCATTATTTTCCATATTCAAAAAATGAAAAACAAATGTAGTTCTTTACTATATTTATATCTACTTCAGTTTACATCTTATTAATTCATATAGTTACTTTAAAAGAAATCACTATATTAAATAATGTTTATAACTTTTTTATTATATATCAGCATTTATGGTATCTTATTCTGGAGCTATAGAATCTTTGTTATCTCTTTTCATCGATAGTACGTTCCAAAATGATAATTTTGTCTGTAGAATCCTATACTCCAATAATGACCGATCTTCATTCATAGGCATTACACTCTACAATTTTATTCGCATAGTTTATGTGAATTTTTCTGTATTGTCTTTGTCATAATCTTCATCATCTCATCTTTATTTTCAAGAATACAGTATCACTATAATTGAGATCTATTTTGTGAAAATAAACTTTAACTTTAAATTGATAAATAATGCTACAATGTCAACATAACAAAAGTTAAGAAAGTACTAACTTTGAAAATGAATCAGCAAAGATATCTCGTTATAAGTAAATATTAAAATTTATTTCTCGACAAGAAAACAATGGGAAAAATATTTTTGGGAACTTTATTTTACTTTTGACCTACAAATGGAAACTTAATTCATAATACTACAAATACAACTTTGACTCATCAAGGTTATATGCTGTAAACTCATTGGACGCTAAAGTTAAGTATCAAAATATGATCTAATTGAATTATATGCAACAAATTCATATTAGTATCATTATATTGGCTACTTTGATAGCATTAGTATTATTTTCATTTCTAATAACTAAAGTTCCATCAAATAACACTGGTGCGTTAGTGAATGTATTTCAGCAACAAGATAGCAATAGTAAAATTAAAGATGTCGAGAATGATACAAAACTCGTTGCTCTTCATAATGCAATAGTCCCTGAAATCCAAGGTTATCATGATATTCTTGCTGCTGAAGTAAATAAAATCAATGATAATAAAATTTTATTTACCATAGAGTTGGCTGGAGATGCTAACACAAATGAAAAGTATGAGACAGTGTATCTATGGTTAATTTATATTTCTACTACTGATGGTAATGATGCTTCTCCTATTGATAAAGAATTTCAATTATATACACTAATTATTCCAAATTTTGGAGCAAATTCTAACTTTGGAAATAAAGAAACTGGTTGGTATTTAGCAATTTTTAATAACACTAATAATTTCTATACCTTGCCTTTATCTAAAATATCAGATATGCCAACAAACAAGGTTCAAGTATTTATTGATCCAATTTTTATTGGAAATCCCTCCAATTTTAATTATCTCGTTTCATCCATGATTAGAGTGAATAATACATTTCTTGATAAGTCACCAGATTATTTCGTTGATTTTGCTCCTGATAGTTTTACATCATTTTGGAAACACTGGTTTAAATAACGAAAAATTAATTATATCAAACTTGTTAGAATAAATCTTATTTATCTTGTTATGTTACATTAATCTTATCATTATTCAATTTTTTAAATATATGTAGTTCCTTAGCAGCTAGTAAAATAATTGAGAATATACAAAATAATTTCGATATCAACCTCAAATGAGAAATATAAATAAATAAAATTATGATTAGATTTTCGTTGAAATATTTATTTTTTTATTGATCTTAAAATTTAAAAAGGTATTTTGTTATAAATTTTACATTGAATAAAAAGATTCCATTAATTGTCGGGATCCTTATTTTTGACGATGTAGAGATCTTAGATGTTGCAGGACCTTTTGAGGTTTTTGCTGTAACTCGTTTAAATGATGAGCAACGACTAAGAGAATCATCACCATTTAAAGTATACTTAATAGCTGAAACAAACAAACAAATTATAGCGATCGGCGGCCTACGTCTGACTCCTGATATAACTATTAGTGAATATCAAAATCTTGATATATTAATAATACCTGGTGGATGGGGTACACGTAAAGAATCAAACAACAAAATTCTTTTAGATTGGATTAGTGGTCAATTCACTGATGATAAATTAATTGCCTCAGTCTGTACTGGCTCTAGCCTTCTTGGAAAAGCAGGTCTGCTAGACGGACGAGATGCAACTACTCATTGGAGAGCTTTTGATTTCCTAAAAGAATCCGCACCAAAATCACGAATTTTAACAAATGTAAGGTTCACATTGACCGAACCAATATTTACGTCTGCAGGAGTTTCGGCAGGAATAGATTTAGCTCTTCGTATTGTAAGTCATTTCTTTGGGACAAGCGTAGGACAGGCTACTGCTCGCCAAATGGAATATCCATATCCTAATAGTGATCGACGTTAATATCCTGATAATCTTTTTTATTTTTGATATTAAAAAAAATTCAACTTTAATTTTTCAAATGAAATGAAATACTTAATTCTTGGTAATTTGGCTCATTGCAAATGCATTGGCTACATAAGATTAGCATTACGATGAAAATGATTACTATGATACCAATCTGGCTCTACTGGAGCAACTGGTCTAGTAAGTCCATAAGGAACTCCTGGGCAAGTATGACAGGTGTGCCTCGAGGAACATGATTAACATGATTAAGCTTCAGAAGATTAACTTTTTAAAGATACAATGTATTTGAACCAAAGTCAGTATTGCATCGACTAATATCCTTACTTTCATCTTAGAAGATGAATATTTATATTTTCAAACTTTTCTTTATCTTCTTTATTATAAAATAAATACATATCCGTTTTTAAATTATGTTTAAAATTAGTAGAATATTTAAGATCGATAAATTCACCAAAATTAATATTTTTCATATTTTTGTAAACATCCGAACTACACTATATATAACCTCCTTTGGCAAATTCAACAATTCTATGAGCTAATATAACATCAGAACCCCAATAAGCTATTTGTCCGTCTATTTGTTTAATGGGTTTACTAATTCCACACGAAATTCCTGTATTTACTATAATTGTTTTTGAGTCAATTTCTTTTGAGTTATAAATTTTATTATTTCTAATCTTTTTATTGTGTAAATTTAAATACTTGTGAAGGTCAATCGAAAATTTTAAAGCGTCTTCTCCTATATCAAAAATAATAAAATAACCATCCCCTGTTGAATTTATATACCTTCCTTTGTTTTGGTGGTGATGTAGTGGTCTCTCAGATTTGGGGTTTAAAATTTTATTAACACAAAGCCTCAATTTTTCTAATTTCTCGATTTGAATGTCTAATGGAATATTTTGAGATGAAGAACCTTCTAAATCAATAACTAGATAATAATAATAATATAATTTCTTTTTGGAAGCCATATAGATACATACAAAATAAGAGTAAATTTTTCTTATTATACTGTGGAATAGCATTTATTCCTACTAATACTTTAAGCTTAACTCATTAAAAATTTTATCAGACACAGTAATTTATTGTTATTATGAGGAATTTGGATAAATAAATAATGATTCCATCCAATTTTTACTACTCGTTAAAATTATTAATGATATTTAATCCTTATTTTGAATGAAGTACAATAATAATAAATGTCAGAATACCCTTATGAAGGTAAGATTCATGGCGATGATAAAGTAAATTATAGTACTGTTTATTCATCTGATGGGATAAGAATTGGTAAGGTGGAAGCTGCATTTGCAAAATCTTTCATTGTAAAGAACGAAATGGAAAACAGAGAAGTTAAATATGAAATTCCAAGACTTGATATTGTAAGTATAATTAGTGGATCAATCACTCTCAAACTAAAGAAGAAGGAGATAGATCAAAAGTATGAAACATCTTCAATTAATAAACTATAACAATAACCTCAGTAGAGAGTTCCTAATTTTTTAGAAAATTTTCACTTTTATTTTTGATTTTTTAACTAGTAAACATTTATTTATCTTTATTGAATAAAGTCGTATTATCTGATTTAAAAGCTACGTTAATACAATATATTACTGAACCTAAATGTTATAAAAGTTCGATGCCATAAAATCTGGTAATTTTAAATTAAGTTCAATGTTTTTTAATCTTATTATACCATTCTATTATATATATAATTAAAAAGAAGC
>JANWKP010000049.1 GCA_025451315.1 Nitrososphaerales archaeon
GAGTCTGCATATAACGATGGAGAAGGCTATACTGCGAAATTTAATTTAAACATATTAGAGAGAATAAATAAAGAATTGGATGGAGAATTTGATCTAGAGAATTTTAGCCATTCAGCTTATTATAATAATGTGACAAATAGGATTGAAATGCATATAATTTCAAAAATTAAACAAAGAGTTAAAGTTGGTAAACTTAATCAAGATTTTGATTTTGAAAAAGGAGAAACTATACATACAGAAAATTCTTACAAATACTCACTAAGATCAATAGAACAATTAGCTAATAAAAGTAATTTAAGAGTAGCAAGAAATTTTTTGGATAAAAATGAATGGTTTAATCTAGCATTATTAACACCATTTTAGTTTTGATAATGTAACGAACGTATAACAACATAGTGTTTCTGAAAGTTTTATCTTAATAAATGAATATTTAATTATTACAGCCAAGTATTTGTTGTTAAGTATTCTCTAGACTACTTTGCACATCTAAACCCTGAAAATTGTATTCGTTCATGAGGCTTGAAGTAGTTTCTATAACTATTTCTTATCTGTCGTCTAGGTGTAGCAAACGATCCTCCACGTAAAACTTTTTGATTTATTGCCCATTTATCAGTGTATTCAGAGAATCTAGACTTAAAGCCCGGATATAATGTATATTCAGAGCTTGTCCATTCCCAAACGTCACCGATCATCTGATAGCAACCATAAAAACTCTTTCCTTCTTCATATGAACCACAAAAAGAAGGTCTCCAAAGAAAACTTTCTAACAAATTAGCATGTTCATGAGTTGGGAGAGTTTCATTCCCCCATGGATATATTGTTTTTCTTTTTAAATCCTCATTCCAGCTAGCGGCTTTTTCCCATTCTGCTTCGGTAGGTAATCTTTTCTTTGCCCATCTAGCATATGCATCAGCTTCATAATAGCTAACATTAATTACTGGTTGATCTGGATTAATAGCAGATATTCCAAAAAAATCTTTTTTCATCCATACATCATCTTTTTTAAACCAATAGAGTGGAGAATTCCAATTAAATTCTTGAACAATATCCCAACCATCTGAAAGCCAGTACTCATATTTTTCATAACCGCCTTCTTCTATAAAATTTAGAAAATCACCGTTAGATACAGGGGTCGAATCAATTTCATAAGGATAAAGATAGACCTTATGATCTGGTAGTTCATTATCATATGAGAAACTATCTCCACAAAATCCCATTTCAAAAATTCCTCCAGGTATTTTTACCATCTCTTTAGAATGTCTTTTATTTTGGATCTTTTTTTCAATATCATCATTTATTTTAAAAGGATGATAAGTATCATTTGAATCAGAAAATCTTTCAAAATAATTTTGAAAATCATACACCATAAGTTCTTGATGTTGCATTTCATGTTGATTTGCAAGTCGTAAATCATATTGAATTTCTTTTGTTAAAGAATCAGACACTTCAATTTTTTCAAGAAATAATAAGACTTTTTTATCCAAGTATTTTCTGTATTGAAGACTTTCTGAAACAGTTGGTCGTGGGAATTTGCCTCTGTCATTTTTAGGCAATATTTTTTCAAACTTCTGGTAGTAGGAATTTAAATAGTCTAGGTTAATGTTTTCTAGATTTAATTTCTCTCCATACTTTAATAGTATTTTGTGAAAAAACCATGTAACATGTGCAATATGCCAATTTGGAGGACTGCCAAAAGGATCCGATTGAATAACGGCATCTTCAATACTCAGTGTCTTAAAAAGATCATCGGTTAGCTTTCTGACTTCGGTAAATTCCGAGGTAAGATCTTCTACTACTTTATTTATTACCTTAGTCATAAGTTTTATAATAGTATTCGATGCAATAAATTTTACTTTTCTTTACAAGTTATTACTCGTTTACACAATAGATATAATAGTAAAATACCGTTTGTTATTTAGGTGAGCAGCTCAGATGAGTAAATTTTTTTCTTCTAATAGTGAAAATTTGGTAAAGAGTTTAGTGGAAAATTCTTACAAAAGCATAGATGAAGGATTATACAATATTACCAATATTGATTATTCTCATGAGGCTCTTAATTTAAAGAAGAATATTTTAGATTTGAAGGGAAAAAACAAAATACCAATTATCACTGAAATAAAATTTTCTTCTCCTTCAAAAGGAGTAATTATGAATAGAGAAAATGCAAACTTGTTAAGTATATCAAGAGAAATGATAAAATCTGGTGCAGTAGGTCTTTCTGTATTAACACAGAAGTATTTGTTTAATGGATCGTTAAACAATTTTGTCATAATTAGAAATGATACATCGATTCCAATGTTAATGAAAGATATCATAGTAAGCGAAATACAATTGGATTGCGCTAAAAAAATTGGAGCAGATTATATTCTGCTAATAATGACGATTTTTGATAAAAATTTTGCGGAAGGTGATTTAGATAAATTTGTTAATTATGCTCACAAAAAGGGCTTGAATATTTTATTTGAAGTTCATCATGAAGATGAATTTAATGAAATTCTAAAATTTAATTTGGACAAAAAAGATTTAATCGGAATTAACAATCGTAATTTAGACAATTTAAAAATTGATTTACAAACAACTGAAAAATTATTAAAGAAATATGATAAGGGAAAAAATATAATTGTTAGTGAAAGCGGAATAAATAATAGCGATCAAATTAAGCAACTGAAAAATGCGGGAGCTGATGCATTTTTGATTGGAACTAGTATAATGGAAGAGAATAAACAAATTGGTATCAAGATAAAAGAATTAGTTAACGTCACTTAAGGATATGACTATTATAAAATAAATAAATTTAATTTTAATGATTTATGAAAAATTATACAAAATGTATATTAATTCAAATGTTGCTTCGCACGCACTAGACAAACGTTACAATTATTATGCTTGTTTTGTTTCATCTAGTATATAAATGAAGAAATATAAATTTCCTTTTAATGGTAAATTCGGTAATTTTGGTGGAAAATACATTCCTGAAACATTAGTTCCAGCTATAGAAGAATTAGAAGAATCTTATAAAAAATTTAGAAAAGATCTTGATTTTCAAAAAGAATTAAAGGACTATTTGGAAAATTATGCAGGTAGACCAACTCCAATTTATTTGGCAAAAAATCTTACAAAATATGCTGGCGGAGCTAAAATTTACTTAAAAAGAGAAGATCTGCTCCATGGAGGAGCTCACAAAACTAACAATACATTGGGACAGTGTTTGTTAGCAAAGAAGATGGGTAAAAAAAGAATCATAGCTGAGACTGGCGCAGGTCAACATGGAGTGGGTACTGCCCTTGCATCAGCAGTTCTTGGGCTTGAATGTGAAATCTATATGGGCTTAAAAGATACAGAAAGACAGAAACTCAACGTATTTAGAATGAAATTATTAGGATCTAAGGTACATTCGGTAAAATCTGGAACACAGACACTTAAAGATGCAATAAACGAGGCTTTAAGAGATTGGATAACAAATGTAGAAAATACCTATTATGTAATCGGGTCAGTAGTCGGCCCACACCCGTATCCAATGATGGTAAGGGATTTCCAAAGTATAATTGGGAAAGAAATAAAAAAACAAATAAGAAAAATTACTGGTACTTTACCAAATGCTATTGTTGCATGTGTAGGTGGTGGTAGTAATGCAATTGGTTCATTTTATCCATTTATAGATGATCAAGAAGTCTCCCTTTATGGTATTGAAGCAGAAGGTAGTGGAATAAAGACAGGAAAGCATTCTGCTACATTGTCAGCTGGTTCAACTGGAATTTTACATGGAATGCAGACCTACCTTTTACAAGATGAAATGGGTCAAATAACTCCTACTCATAGTATAAGTGCGGGGTTAGATTATCCAGGAGTAGGTCCAGAACATTCGTTCTTGAAAGAGATTAAAAGAGTTCATTATAAATTATGTACAGATGATGATGCAATCAAAGCTTTTATGATTCTTTCAGAAAAAGAAGGTATAATCCCTGCCTTAGAATCGGCTCACGCGATAAGCTATGGAATAAAATTAGCCAAAAAAATGAAAAAATCAGAAACAATAGTAATTACACTATCAGGAAGAGGTGATAAGGATGTTGAGGTTGTACAAAACTATCTTAACGGAATTAGAGATTAAAATATGCACAAGAGTAAAAGTATTTCATCAAAAGAGAACAGAATAGATAGTAAATTTAATGAATTAAAGAGTAAGAATCAGAAAGCACTAATTTGTTATGTAGTTGCTGGCTATCCCGATATAAAGACATCTGAGAATATCATAGCTTCATTAATCAATGGAGGAGCTGATATTATAGAAATCGGAATACCTTTTTCCGATCCCATTGCAGATGGTCCAACGATTCAAGATGCAATCCAGAGTTCACTTATATCTGGTACTACTCCATATATGTGTCTAGAATTAGCTTCAAGAATAAGAAAAACTTTTCCAAATACACCTTTAATAATTATGACATATTCAAATATTTTGTACAGAAAAGGATACTTTCAATTTGCAGAAAAAGCTAAAGAAAGCGGTATTGACGGTTTTATAATACCAGATATCCCAGTAGAAGAATCTAAAGAATATCTAAATACAATGCAGAATATAGGAATGTCTACAATTTTTTTAGTATCACCTAACACCTCAGAAAAGAGATTGAAGAGGATTAGCAGAATTTGTACTGGTTTTTTGTATGCTATTTCAGTTTATGGCACAACTGGAGAAAGAAAAGGCTTTGATGAATATACCATCGAATCAATAAAAAGAGTAAAGAATGTTATTGCAGATAAGATTCCATTGGCAGTTGGGTTTGGAATAAGTAATTCTCAACACATAAAATATATGATTGATGCTGGAGCAGATGCTGTAATTATAGGAAGTGCAATTGTAAAAAAAATTAAGGAAATAGAGACTAACGAATTACTTTATAATTCACTAAATCGTTTTATTGGTGAACTGAAAAGTAGTTGTAAATGATGATGTTAATTATAATAATAACAGATTATCTAGGACCATTATTCTAATACTAAACCTGTGTTATCAGAAGCAAACAGCATATTGTTTATTGTGACCTGATAGTTTTTTGCATTTCTATGAATTATTACTTCAAGGTTATCTAGCATTTCCGAGTCAAGAGAACCTTCTAACTTTTTTATAACAAAATGAACTGATTCATGGGATATTAGTAATTCTATATATGGTTCGATATAATAAAAATCTGAATGACTTGCAAGAGCACTTGATTTTGATTGAATAATTATCATGGTATCATCATTATCATAAGTAAAGTAGCTTGGAGAATCATCTATAGAACATGCTAGTACGAAATCACAAACACACATTGAATTATCATTATAATTCTAATCGTTTATTTTATACATCTATCGCTTAGAAACCAAACATGATCATCTATTTATGAAATTATACAACAAGCAGTAAATAAATTTAGAGTGTAAAATATTCTGCTTCTGGATGATGAATAATAATGGCAGCAGTAGACTGATCTGGAACTATTTGTCCAGCATCTGTTAATGTCATATCAGATTTAGCAGGATCTAAAAGTTCCCATACTAATTTATGTTGAGCAATATCAGGACAACTTGGATATCCCCAGCTGTATCGTAGTCCTCTTTTTGAGTCAATCTTTAATTCCTTACGAATTAAAGAGTTTGTCCAATCAGCTAAGGCTTCTGCAGTTTCAACAGCTAGTCCATGGAGATAGTACGCATCAGTATATTTATTTTCTTCATTCCATTTTTCAATAATAGAAGATGCTTTCTTACCAACAGTGACAGATTGAAATGCAACTATATCATTTTCTCCAAAATAATCAGTTAAACACAAATTCTTTCCTTTCGTAGAACGAGGAAAATCAAAAACAACTTCTTTTCCTTTGGAAGAATCTACAACTAGTTTATTGTTTCGATTATGACAGTGAAAATATCCATATACTACCTTTGGTGAAAAAAGATTTTCTTCAAGAACTCTTTTTTTCCATTCAATCAGTAATTTTTCTGCTTCTGCTGACAGGTCTGATGCGGCTTTTCCCCTAAAACTCCACGATAAAGTAAAAAGTGACTTTTTATTTATGAATTTCCATACGTCTTCTAAATTTATATCTTCAAGACCTAATCGAATTTGACGACCTGTATGTGGTGGAATAGGTGGCAAGGGAACTGGTTTAATACCGCTATGTTTGTAGGAGGTATTAGAGACATTTATTGATGTTGGTTTAAACTCTTTCCATAACTCAACTTTTTCTTTCCACCTAGAAACATATTGACTCCTTTTATCTGACATTAAGTTGTTCATAACATTCAGACCATCAAAAGCAGTTTTACAATAGAAAACACCTTGTTCATAGAGTCCTCCATCCTTTGCTATTCTATTTATATAGTTAGTATTTATAGCAGCACCTCCACAAAGTATTGGAATTTGTATATCATGTTCCTTTGCATAATTAACAAATATTTGCATCTGTTTTGATGTAGAGACAAGCAAGGCTGACAAGCCAACTACATCAGCATTTACCTCACTAATTTTATTAACAATTGTTTGTAACGGTACTTGTTTACCTAAATCGTAAACTGAATATCCATTATTTACTAGAATTGTTTTTACCAGATTTTTTCCAATATCATGAACATCACCATATACAGTGCATAATACAATTTTTCCTTTTGAAACATCTTTCTTTTTAATAAGATATTTTTCTAATTCAGCTACAGCTGCCTTCATGCACTCCGCTGATTTGAGGACAAATGGAAGAATTATTTCACCGGTACCAAACTTATCACCTACTTCCTTCATTGCAGGAAGTAAAGTTTCATTCAAAGTCTTTACTGCTGCATCATGTAATTCTTCCTTTGATAAAAGATCAATAACATCGTCATTTAATAACAACGACGACGACGATGATGAAGATGATGATGAAGATGATCGTGTTGAGGATAGTTCAACTTTTGTATCCTTATCTTTAACATTATCCAAAATGGCACCTACAACATCATATTCTATTCCTTCCCGAAGTCTATTTACTATTCTATAGTAACATTTTTTATCAAATTCCCAATCTGGATCGATATCAAGTTTTGAATTTTCATTAGATCGTTTTTTTGTTTGGTTGGTATTTGCTTCATTTTCATAATAAGAAATTAAATCTGATAAGGCTGTGTTTTGAAGGTTAAAAATTAAATTTTCTGCGAGTTTTCTTTCCTTTTGGCTTATATCTGTATAGGCGACTATATCCTTTGGATTAATAATTACGGAATCCAAACCCGATTTTGTTGCATGATATAGAAATACAGAATTGATTATTTTCCTTGCACGTGTGGGTAGACCAAAGCTAACATTACTCAACCCCAAAGTAGTGAAACAACCCGGAAGGTTTTTCTTTACTAGTCTAATTCCGTCTAAAGTATTTTTTGCCGAATCTAGAAATTCTTCTTGACCTGTGGCCAAAGTAAAAGTTAGAACGTCAAAAATAAATTGCCAAGGTTTCAGTCCATATTTTTTGCCTGTTTCAAATAAGAGTTGTGCCGTTTCAAGTTTTTCTTTTGGCGTCTTGGCCATCCCATTAGGTCCAATGCACATTGCAATAGCAGGAACTCCATATTTGACCATAATGGGAGCTAAAGAATGAAATCGGCTCCCATCGCCTTCCAAGTTGATTGAATTGATTATTGGTCTTCCTGGTATTTGTTTAATTGCTGATTCAATGACTTTAGGATCTGTTGAATCTATTACTAGAGGAGCTTCTATCTCTAAACAAAGTCGTTTGACTAGTTGACACATGAAATCATGTTCATCAGATCGCTCTGTGGTTGCCACACATATATCTAAACAATGTGCTCCCTCTTCCACTTGACCTCTGGCAAGATTGAGAAGACCCTCAAAGTCATCTTTTAGAACCATCTCCTTTGCTTTTCTTGAGCCTTGACTGTTGACTCGCTCACCTATAATTAATGGGGGAGGACTTTGTTCAATATCAACAGCATTTAACGCTGAGCTAATCCTTGGGATTTTTGTCATAATTCATTTATTCATTCCTATTATTTTTTATCGTGATCATAATCAGAGGAAATTTACAAAATAAATATGTATAGTAATTTTTTTCCTATTATAACAATAATATTCACGAATATTTATTTTTTAATATTGTCAATCATTTTTCGTAATTCTGTAATATGCTCTGGACTGGTCCCACAACAACCTCCAATTATCCGGATATTCTTGTACTTTAAAATGAATTCCTCTAGTTTTTGGGATAATTTGTCTGGTGTCATTTTATATATTGCTTTCCCTCCTTCGTTATGAGGCATACCAGCATTAGGAACTACAAGAATAGGTAAATCCTGTTGTTCATCTAACCAAATAACACTAGATGTCATTTCATCTGGTCCTGTAGAACAATTTAGACCAAAAATATTAATTCCCATATCAGAGACGGTTGTGTATGCAGATTGAACATTAGTTCCAAGAAGCATTTTTCCATATTGATCTAATGTTATATTTGCTATAATAGGTATTTCTTTTTTAACTTTTTTCATTGCATTATGACATGCTTCTATCACTAGTTTTACTTCTAGTATATCCTGACTTGTTTCAATTAAAAGTGCATCAACATTTCCCAGAATCAACCCTTCCGCCTGCAGAGCAAAGGCATCTATTATTTTCTCTAAAGGTATTTGCCCCAAATCTGGATCATTTGAACTGGGTAGAAAACCAGAAGGCCCAATTGATCCAATTACAAAATGAGTTTTATCCTGAAACTCATTACATACATCTCTAGCTAGTTCTGCTGCTTGTTTGTTAAATTGGATAGTTTGATCTCCAAAACCATATTCTTCTAATTTGAATTTGTTTCCTCCAAAAGTGTTAGTTTCAATACAGTCTGCTCCTGCGTTTAGATAACTTCTATGTATTTGCTTTATCCATTCTGGTCTTGTTAATATTAGTCCGTCATTAAAACCATCTTTATTATTGGGAAAATCATGAGGCTGAGGATTTAATTTTTGAATTTCAGTACCCATTGCACCATCAAACAGTAATACTCTTTTTTCTAGTGCCTCAAGAAAAGATTCATTCTTCTTCATGTTATTATTATTATAAATAGTTAGAATTCTTAATTTATATCATAGTTTATTATAAAATAGAAATAGAGAGAAAAAAAATAAAATAATCTTTTCCTTTCATGATCCAAGTAAAATAATATACTAGCAATATATCGACAACAACATGATCATTGGATTTAACGATGTCGACTAGTGAGCTTAGTTATTGGATTTACTCAACTTGAGATATATTATCAGTATCTTAAATATTATATTTTAATTAATATCTTGAGATTTTTCAATAAAATCTTTCTTTCCTCATACAACCTATAGCCAACGAGTGGAACTATCAAAGGAATCCTAAATAGCAACAAGAGGAAGAGATTGTTAGCAATATTGATGATGATATGAATGAAAGATGAGTATGAGGATAATATTACTATATTGATAGAGATTGAACCTATTTAGATGAGAAGAAAAATATGAATTGATAAAATAGATATGTAACAACTATTTCAATTTAAGAGTTAAATTCTTTTTAATTAATTGAGTTACTCCACCACTAGGTGGCTTGTATTACCGTATTTTAATTTCTTTTGCCCTTCTTTCATATCTAAAGTATAAAATAAAAGTTCACATATTTAACAGGGAAGTTTAAATGGTTTTCTTGGTATTTGCTAGATGACTCTGATGCTATTATTGCGATAACAAATTCAAAGTTAACAAACAATACTTTGGTTAAATAGTAATACTGATCGATGATATCAGATAAAATAATTAGATATATATAAATATTAACTTTAAATTATCATTTATTTCGTTAATCATATAATTACAATACTCATCAACGATTGATACAATTAGATATATTCGATATTTTCTTTAAGTCAAGTGGTATTGACATCATCATCATCATCATCATCATCCTGTTCAGAACTTAGAGAAGATATTAATAATATAATAAAAGAATGGCATTTTGGAACAGAAGATCTGTTTGAGGATAAGGATTTAGAAGAAATGACTTCTGAAATTATGAGGGTAGTCAACAAAAAGAGGCCACCAATAGAAAACCAAGAAAGTCAAAAAAAAAGAGCAAGAACTTCCATTAAGCAAACAAATAATCAATAAAATCTAAATCTTTTAAATTATTATTTACTTTCTAATAATGAATCTATTTTCTCTTCTAATGTAAATGTTTTTTAATATTTCATCATGATTCTCTTCAAATTCATGTACTTTTTCTAGAATACGTTCTTGTTTTATTTCTAATCTTTCTATATTCTGTAGTATTTTATCTTGTTTATCTGCAGTTTTCTGTTGTCTGTTGTATCCACCAACTAATTATAGCACCTATAATAGACCCTATGATTATAACTATGATCGTTGCTGCAGTATTCGTGAGATCTACTTTATTAGAACAATCATGTAATTGAAACATTCTCAAATTTGTGATAATTCTGTTAACACGTTAGTCCGAGTCGGAACTTGGCTTTTATAATTTCCTATTAAAATGAAAAAAATTGTTTGATCTCAAACTACCAATATTTTTTATTGAAAATTAATTTCTATGTCGTCATTCGATCTCTAACAAATTGTCAGATTTTTTCATGACTTGTACTCTCATCCAATGGAACTTCGTAATAAACCAAAATTCTATCATGCCTGTTTTAGGATTCCTTTCTTTTGGAACAATTGCCTATCAGTAAGCTCAGTCACAATATCAAAAAGTTTCTTGTTTCTTCTGAATATATTATAGCTCCTTGAATTAATCCAAAAGAATTAGATATTTGGTTTGGATTGACCTGCAAGAGATGCATATGGTGTTCTTTTTCTTATAGAGAGATTGTAATATTTCGGGTTTGGTCCTGCTGAAGGTAGAACTATTCCTTCTGTTACTTGTTATTGTTATAGGATCCTAGTGATTTGTTTCCACTCTATAATCAAAGAGGTTTCTTAATAAAATCCTCCCACCATTCATTTACACGAATATTACAGAAAATTTGAATACCATAACCATAAGTCCAAGGTTTTGGATTAATATTTAGTTATTAATAGTAGTAGGGAAATTCATTTCTTACTATTTAATTTCACTACTTTTATTAGATGATCTTTAAAAGATTTATTATTATATAGTTTTTCGTCAAAACAATTATCGCATATCCAAATTTTTGACTGTTTTTCAATGACGTCTTTTACTATTGCGATTTTACTTGCTGTTCTATTACATCTTCTATTAACATCGGTAGAATTTTGACATCTCATTAGTTATTTTACCTTTATTTGCTGCTGCTGCTGCTGCTATTTACTGGTAGATTATTGATAAACAATGTCAATCCTTCAGCATTACATTTTGGACAGTTCCAATTTATTCTAAAGTATTCGTCAGTAATATCTAAATTTGTCAATTCTACTTCAGTGCTTTGACACTTGTGACCACAGCTATTACATTCTAATTCCGTTGTCATTTCTTACTATATTTGGTTAGAAAATCAGTTAAAGCATGAATAATAACTGCAGTAACAGTTGTATCTTTATCTAGTGCGTATTGTTTGGCTTCCTTAACCAAGTCTCTAGGTAATAACCATGTAGTTTTAATTTTATTAGGATCTTTAATCATAAGCAGTATGTTACCTTATATACGGATCTATTAATTATATATTTCGTCTGTATTTACGGTTTTACAGCAACACGGTGCTGTTAATCCTACCGTGTTACCTTATGAACGTAAACAAGAAAAAAACATAACCAAAAATTTGACATAACAACAAGAAAAAGTATAGATAAATAAACAACGAGGAAAATCATTCCCTGCCTTCTCACTTTACTACAAATTTTACAACACTAACATATTGTCGAATGCAAATTATTTCTCAAATAAATATGACTTACGGGATTGTATTCTTGTATAGAATTTCTACAATGGATACAAGTGTAAGCATTTCCATCAAGGAAGGGAAACGGGTTTGCATATGCTAATTTCTGTAAATTGATATAATTTCATTCTAGACTAACTATATACAAAATATGTAGGGTAGGATTAAACTATACCTTTGTGCATTAAAAAATAAAAAGAATGAATATCTTAAAAAGATAGGTTCACCATATATATTCATAGTTGAGTAAAAAAATAATATTAAATTTTGTTACTGCCAACTTTATAGGTACAACAATAGCAATTGTAATTTGTATTATTTCATTTTTTAATTTTTATAACACCTTACCGGTAGATGGTCAATCATCTTCTTTCCCAACAGATTTTGATATTTCAGAATGTGATCAAGTAATAAATGCTACTTCTTTAAGAGGGATGGTACATGGAAGTATAACTAATGACTGCCTAAACGGAGGTAAAGGTAATGATGTTTTGTATGGTGATTTAGGTTATGATATGTTAAATGGAAAAGAAGGCGACGATGAACTAATAGGTGATTCTGGAAACGATAAATTGTATGGTGGCCCAGGAGATGATGATTTAGTTGGTAGTATAGGTGATGATCTTCTTGATGGTGAAGATGGAAATGATGTACTCAAAGGAGATAAAGGTGATGATAAATTGAAAGGAGGCAATGGTGATGATACATTGATAGGTGATTCAGGCGCTGATTTTTACATCTGCGGACCAGGAAATGATATAGCAGTACAATTTAACAATTTGGAAGGAGATAGAAAAACTGCAGATTGTGAAACAACAACAAGATGAAAGTTATAACGAAGAAAGGTTATTTCATTACTCATTATTACTGATAGTACTGCTTCCTGAAAACTCTACTTCTCCCATACTGATTAGCATATAAAAAATTCAAAACGTAATTTCTTGTAATATATCTAATTATTATTCAATAATTCATCATTCAACTTATAATATAATTCAAATTATGTAGCATATGTATCATTAAGTGGATAAACATATACATTTGCTTTTTCCTCGTTATTAATTTTGATAGAATGTGCTAATAAACCGCCGTTTAATTCACTTCCGTCTAAACCAGACCCTTTAATTCCCAGAGTACAATCTTTCAATAAATGATCTTGATGATCAAAATCAAGATATTCTTTTCCTGGATAAGGCTCTAAAGTAACTCTTTCTTCTGCTATTACACCGTTTTCTTTAAATCCATTTGACATTATCCTTCCTCCATCATTCAATATGAGATTGATTTTGTAATATTTCTTTAGATCAGATAATCCCTTTTGAATGTTAAAGCTCTCCCCTGTAGTAACATATTTTATATTGTCACTTTCTTTAATAACTTTTGAACAATAATCATATCCACTTTGATCAGTTAGAAAAATTATTTTTCTAAGAGTTTGATTGAAAATTGTAATTTGATTTTTTAGATATAGATCAATTATTCCAGATCTTTGAAAAGATTGGGCATGTCTTGCTACAATTATAAAAAATGATGGAGAGATAATTTGTCTTGAGTATATATCATTTAATTTGACAAGATCTTCATACAAGTCTGGAGAAGATTGTTGGAAATGATTTGCATAAAATTTCCAATCTAATGTTTGTTCTTTATTCTGTACTAGATTGTATATACTAGTAAGAATTGCTTGATATCCAATTATTATCTTATGGGTAGAAGCAAACAGGTTGTCACCAAACTGTCGTTTATTGCCAGTTAGCTGACGAACTCCGCCCCCTTTCTTCATCGGTATTTTATATATATATCTGTCGGAATTTGGTGAAGCTTGTGCTGCTATAAAGCTAGTAGCCTGGTATGGAATGTTTAATTTATCAATATAGTCCTTTGAGGCTCCAATTATTATATATGGCAAAAATTTTGCTAGGGAATATAAATTATATTGACTGCTACCAGGTTCTATTATTTGCAATCCTCGTTGAAGAAAGTGATCTAATTGTTCTTTGGAAATTACATTTTTTTCCTGCAAAAAATATAGCTTTGCGTTATATTGTTCTAAGATGTTCTCCATGATTGATTGATTTCTAGTATCAGAAATAATTTTATTTAACTTTTTATAAAAGTAGAAATACTCATTGATCAAGGAGTAAAAAAATGAATCATGTCTTATCAACCGACACCAAAGCCATAATAAAAAATTGTGTATTTTAGATTACTATGTAAAGTATTTAAGCGACTGTGTATATATAATATAAATGAATTTAAAAAATTTCATTTTAGAAAAGTTTGGTATAAGAAAAAAGCAGAAACATCCGCAAAATTCTCCCTAACTAAATTATTTTATAAAATATCATAAAATATATTTTTAAACAATATAATAGATTTGATTCTAAAAAGTATTTTATGTGTTATTCTTGATTAGCTTCAGATAATTTCATTTTTCTCAAAATATTGAATCAATTTAGATAATTAAATTAAATATATCAATGAAATTTGATGTGTTTTGAAAATTTTATATTCTACTTTATATTTTTCTGAGATAAATTTTAAATATTAAAAATCCCTAATTATAATCTTCATTAATACATGACAACGACGACGAAATTCAGAATAGCCACTCTCTATGATAAAGATTATGTATTAGATTTGTGTAAAAATACATTCA
>JANWKP010000050.1 GCA_025451315.1 Nitrososphaerales archaeon
CTCCAATTTCAAGAATCTCAAATATACAATAACAAGATATTATAGAACCAAAAGATTCCGACTAGATATAACAAAATATCTCTTAAGGTCTACGAACTAATGTTATTGAGTATAGTATTAACTTTTCGAGTGAATTTTTAAAATATAAAAGTATTTTGTAGGTAATATATCATTATTTGTTGTTACGTTAATTAAATTAAAATTTTGTGGAGGTGTATTAACATAATTCCAATTCCAAAATGCCCATCCTCTTCTTGAGTGAGGTCTATTTTGATAGCATCTATTTGACTGATATCATCGATATTTGCTGGTGATTTTTTTTCTCTATCTACATGATTCCATTCTCCAATGTATATTGGGATCGCTATTGTTGAAACGGTCATGAAGTTCCAGTTTTCTATCTTGATTACAGTCATTTGGAATTCCATATAGCGAGATTTTAAAGATAGAGTTTTTATCTTTCGGTATGATTTTTGCCATATTTTCAGATGATAGATTAATAATCGGATATTGAAACTTTATAGAAACGGTAATGTCTAGAATAATAATTTTGTTTGTTTGATTCCTGAGCTCATTTACCATATATTTATAATATTTTCCAATTTTTGACCATTGATCTTGTGAGAAAATGAGATTCGTTAGGATCTCATACCCTCGTACTATTATGATTATCATGTAGTTTTACAATAGGTTTCAAAAAATTAGCCTGGAGAATCCAACTATCCAAATTATTATTCTAATCCGTTATGTTTCTGTTCCATCAACTAGTCCACCACAATTCAGTAGAATTACTAGACGGTGTTAAGCCTGTATTAATAGGATAAGATTTTATCAAATAAGAAAGAAGGAAATTCTGTTCCTCTTGTTTCATCAAGCCCCCCCCCTGCTCGAGATATGAAATTGATGATAGTCATATATCATATTTAATCCCCATTACATATTGGAGGTGGTTCATACCTATTTTTTAAATTAGCTTAACTTTAATAATTACTTGGAAGTGTTATGCTTGGAAATCTTAGGTTAAACTGGTATACATTCCTTTCATATTTACACCAATGAGCTTTTCAGATCTGTTTGATTATCATAATAAACTATCTTAAACTCAGAAAAGAAAAAAATGGAATATTGTTATCACAATAGATAGAATTACTAGATAAAAAAGTTAATTAAAAAAAATAATTCAATTATACTATTATTGTTTTTGTTAGTTTATTATCAAAATATTTAATTAAATACTCTCTAATCATCAATAATCTTTTGATAAATTGATAGAGATTGTTTGCTCTATAAATTATCTGATATTTTGATTTATTATTATCTTCTTTTGATTCATATACATTTAATTCAAACTTGTCATTTTTCAATAAATTAAAGAAAAATTTTTTATTTGTAATTTTTTCAAAACAACTTAATTCGTAGTCTATATAATTTAGAAACTGTTTGGGCAGTATATCATTACTAGCATTAACACCATTAAAATTGTTAAACATGAATTCTTTCTTTAGTATCTTTTTATTATTTAATACTTTAATTCATTACTTACTGTTGAATCATATAGTTGATAAATTTTATTTAGTTAATATAGTAAGTATTTCTTACAACGACGGCATTACCTACCACGAGCATCACTATTCCAAAGAGCATTATACGTAGTGATACCTGCACACATTAGCGGTGTTAATTCAGTAGCTGAAAGTTCGTTTGGGACAAGGATCATAGGTTAAGCTGTACAATCTTATAATAAGCATAGCCTCCATAAAGGTAATCCAGTCATTTGTTCGTTGCAGCATACAAAGAAATCTTCACATCTACAGGATTGCATTGGCCAATGCTCACCATGCCAGCCTACACCTACTAGTTGTTCCTCCTTCCATTCAGTAACACCATAACCTACAGCATGTATTAGACCAGAGACCTCAGGACGAGGAACTCGGATCTTCAATGCTGATCCGGACTTTCTTACCTCGGTTTTCCATTACTTTATTTCATTCAATATGAAAGATGAAAGTACAATTTCATTAACGACCTTTTTTATCATGAACTATTATTGGTCTAGTTATAGCTCCTTCAGACGCAGAATTTACTAAAGATGCATATTTTGCCAATACACCACTTGTATAATGTGGTTTTATAGGCTTCCATTTTTTTTCTCTTCTTTTGAATTCAGCTTTTGATATCAAGAGATCAACAAGTCCTTTTTTGACATCAATATCAATGAGGTCGCCATCTTTTACCAAACTAATAGGACCTCCAACCATTGCCTCGGGAGATACATGTCCTATCATAAATCCTCTGGTTGCACCTGAGAATCTTCCATCAGTCACCATAGATACTTTGTCTCCAAGGCCCTGTCCTACTAATGCTGCGGTAACAGCTAGCATTTCCCTCATACCGGGACCACCCTTAGGACCTTCATACCTTATTACTACTACATCACCGGCAACAATTCTATTTTTTGATATTGCCCTAAATGCATTCTCTTCAGTTTCAAATACTTTTGCTTTACCTACGAACTTGGTTAACTTCATTCCAGCAATCTTTACTACAGCACCATCTGGCGCTAAAGATCCCTTTAAAATCTTTATTGTTCCTTCTTTCTCAATGGGATTTTCATAAGGACTCAAAATATTTTCATCGATATTTGAATTTAAGTTAAACGACTCCAAGTTTTGTTCCATTGTTTTGCCAGTAACTGTTAATGTCTTTCCATTTATGAGCCCATTTTTTAATAGTATTTTTAATACAATTGGCACCCCGCCGATTTTGTCCAAATCTAACATAACGTATAATCCACCAGGCCTCATATTCACAATATGAGGAGTACGTTTTCGTATTCGTTCGAAATCATTTAAAATTAATTTTACACCCATTTCTTTAGCTATTGCTAATAGATGTAATACTGCATTTGTCGATCCTCCTAATGCATTTACAATAGTTATTGCATTTTCAAATGCTTCAAAAGTCATTATGTCTTTTGGACTAATATCATTTTCTATGAGAGTTGCAATAGTCTTTCCTGTTTCATAACACATTTTATTTCTCCTTTCGCTCTCTGCTGGAGGAGAAGCACTACCAGGCAACGACATTCCTAAAGCTTCGCTAACAGATGCCATAGTATTTGCAGTATACATCCCACCACAAGAACCAGCGGATGGACAAGCAACATTTTCTAGTTGAATTAATTCTTCTATACTGATTTTGCCTGCGTCAAATGAACCAACAGCCTCATAAACGTCTTGTATTGTTACATCCTTATTGTGCCAATTTCCAGGCATTATTGTTCCTCCGTAAACAAAAATTGAAGGTAAATTTAATCGAGCCATGCCAATTAATGTGCCTGGCAAACTCTTATCACAACCTGAAATTCCCACTAAACCATCATATTGATGTGCTCTCATCATGATCTCTATCGAGTCTGCTATTATTTCTCTACTAACTAATGAGGCTTTCATACCCTCATGTCCCATAGCTATACCATCCGATACTGCGATAGCAGTAAACTCTCTTGGAGTACAATTCACATCTGATGTTCCCTTCTTTGCAAATTGTGCAAGTTTACCTAAATGTATGTTACATGGTGTTGCTTCATTGCAAGTAGAAGATATACCAATAATAGGTTTATCCAAATCTTTGTCTTTTAATCCCATTGCTTTATACATAGCTCTGTGAGGTGCCCTAGATGGTCCTTCAAGAGTTTTTCTACTGGGTAATTCCATTAAAATAAGAATACAAAAGTATTATTTTGAGTTTTTCCTTCAGAATTATATGAGATAGAGTATAAATATTGTTTATTCTATAGTAGCGGTAATTTTTAATGTATCAATCCCTTCAATCTTAAAGATAGTCTCACACATTCCACACTCAACACTTCCATTAGTCAAATCAGCAACAGATATTTCATCATTATGGTATTCGCATTTAGGACAATCAAATGAGAAAAGTACATTAAAATTGTCTATCTCAATAGTTTCTGCCATTATGTAAAAGATAGGAGGAAATAGCTATATTTAAAATTGGCTATAATTTTTTATACTTATTTAAAACTGCATTCAGAATACCAAGAAATAAAAGTAATATTAGTAATGATAGAAAAAGTTATTATGATTAACAATAGGGGTAATTATAAGTGTATTTTCTGTTCAATAATTAATGGAACTAGTGAAGGAATAACAGTTTATGATAATAATCATTTTTTTGTATTGATGGATAAATATCCAATTAGTAATGGACATACATTGGTGATTCCAAAAATACATTATGATAATTTACTTTCAATGCCTCATGAAGAAGTAGGGAAATTATACTCTCTTGTTAGTATTATAGCTAAAGCAGTAGTTTCAGCAGTTTCTGCAGATGGGTTTAATATAGGACAAAATAATGGAAAATCAGCGAATCAGATTATTCCTCATGTACACGTTCATATTATTCCCAGATTTAAAAATGATAATTCTTACGGGAAATGGCCTACCAGGTATATTGCAAACGAAGACGAATTAAATAATTTCTCTAAAAAGATAAGAAATCAATTAAATGTTTTATCTATCTTGGATTAGTTAAATATAACTCATTATTCTTGATTTTTATTTATCTTGTTAAGATAATTTTAATATGCTTTATTATTGTAATTATATTTATCTTAATAAATATACAATATATAGACGATTTATTTTGATTTAATTTCTCGAGTTCCTCCCATATAGCTTTGCAAAATCTCTGGAATTATCACTCCATTATTTGTCTGATAGTTTTCTAAAATTGCTACTAAGGTTCTTTGAATTGCTACCAGTGTGCTATTTAATGTATAGACTAACTTCGTCTCTTCATTTGATTTATCTCTAAATCTTATTCTTAATCTTCTAGCCTGATAATCAATGCAATTCGAACATGAAACTATCTCTCGATAATTTTTCTGTGCTGGTATCCATGCTTCAATATCGTATGTCTTAGATGATATCTTGCCTAAATCAGCTGAGCATAATAGAACTACTCTATATGGTATTCCGAGTTTTTTATAAAATTCCTCAGCAATATTTAGCATTCTTTCATGTTCTTGCCAAGAATTTTCTGGTCTAGAATAGACAAATTGTTCTACCTTATCAAAATGGTGAACCCGGAAAATCCCTTTCATATCTTTTCCATGAGCTCCTGCTTCTTTCCTAAAACAGGGACTAAATCCTGCATATCTTAGAGGTAATTTAGAACCTTCTAATATTTCATCCATGTGCATTGCCGCCATAGCATGTTCTGAAGTTCCGATCAGAAATAGATCTTCATCTTGAATTTTATATATTACATCTTTAAAATCTTCTAAAATTACTGCTCCTTCCATTGCATTTTTTCTGATCATATATGGAGGCTGTAATAATGTATATCCTTTCTCATAAATAAAATCAAGAGCGAAACTTATTATTGCATGATTTAGTTTTACTAAATCATTTTTTAAAAAATAAAATCGTGATCCTGATATCTTTGCAGCTTTTTCAATATCAATTAAGTCGAGGGTTTCTCCAATATCAACATGGTTCCTTATTGTATCATCAAATTTTTTGATTGTTCCATGAGTTCTAATTATGACATTATTTGTTTGGTCTTTTCCAACTGGAACGGAATCATGTACATAGTTTGGAAGCAACATCATCAAACTATAAAATTTTGAATTATTACCAGAGATTTTTTCTTCTAGTAATTTGATTCTCTTCCCTGTCTCTTCCATTTGCTTAATATAAGTCGAAATATCTTCATTTTCCCTTTTTTTCACAGCTATGTTATTAGCAATATTATTTTTTTTATGTCTCTCTAATTGTAGGCTTGCTATTAATTCGCGACGTTTTTTATCTAAATTTATTAAATCATTTAAAGGAAATTTTACATTTCTTTTATCTAGCATATCTATAATTTTGTCTAAATTATCTCGTAAATTTTTCGGATCAATCATGCTTTATCACTTTTTTAGCAAGAGAAATATGATGTAGTATCTCATTTATGGTACTTATTAGAGTATCAATTTTAGTTGAAGATGTATTAATCATCAAAGATTTATTATTTACTGACATTTTCATAGAAAGCTCATCAGGAAAATTGATGTTATCAGGCAATAAAGTATTCAAAATTGCATCTCTTTCATTTTCTTTTGCAAACTCTATTTCAATATTAATTGATATTCTACAATCATGATGATTTTCTTTCATATTGTGAAATTCCGTTTCTTATGATAGATGTGAATTCTTCAATTTTTGAATAAGATACTTTTAGGGTATGAATATTAGAATTACTTCTATCTACTTGAGATATAATATCTGGGGATTGTTTTAATATGGAATCAATATCAAATTTTAAATCACAGTTATTACCTTTTATGCTATAAAATTTATAATTATTTTCATTTGATAAAGTTCTTAAAAAAAACCATTTTTTTCTAAAAGTTATTGATTCACTTAAAATTACAACAATTTCTTTTACAATGTCATCTGTTAAAAGACCCTCTCCATTAATAAATACAAATGAACCATTATCAATCAAGCGCCATTTCTCTTTAAATATTTTTTCTAATGAGTTAACAATATTAGCTTTATAACTATTAGACAATTGTTCAGTTTCTATCAATGTATTGTTTCTCTCTCCCAAGCATATCCCAATTGCTAATTCAGACTTCATATTTCTTATACAAGCGTTGATCACAAATGCAAATTCTCTTCCATCATGTAGTATACTATTATTGTCCTCTTTTACAAATTCGTATAATTGATTTACTAGTTCATTGGAAATATTCTCAATAAGTTCTTTGTTACTATTATTTCTACTTGATAAAAAAATAAATTTAGTGATTGCGTCTAAAATAATATTTTTTTCTTCTTCAGATATTTCTGCAAAAGTTCTCAATTTGCCATTCTTATGAGTATTAATCCCTGAATTTTTCAAAATTTTATAGCAATTTTCTTTGTTCCATGTAACACCTTCTATAAATGGTGAAATATTATAAGCTAATGCTTCATGTATGGGTCTGTATCCAAGAGTATTAAAAACTAAATCTGTTTTAATATTTACATTTCCGGTTGATGAGGCAACTGATGCAATTTCGGAATTTAATCCAGTTAATGATTTTTTCACTCCGATATCTTGTTTTTCTGCTAATGCAGAAACTATAGCTAAAAGTGACAACTTTTTATTTCCTTTATTTAATTTTTCCGCTATTAAATAGGCTAGCCCTCCTGATGATATTTCATTTTTTCCATTAATTCCATGTATATATGGGTTTAGTAAATATTCCTCATACTCTTTTAAATTTGGAGATATTTGATTATGATCTATGATTAGGAACTTGTCTTTCAGATTCTTAATTTTTCCAATATCTTCTATATTTAAATCTATAAAAATATTAAAATCATGATCTTCAGAAATTATTCTTGCGACAGTATCAGGATCTAAGTAATCAATCGTTCGAAAAGTAAATCTTGTATCTAATTTTAATAATGCTGTAGATATGATTGTACCAGATATTAATCCATCACAATTTCTTCTAGAAATTAGAAAAATGTCTTTATCAATATTTGAGTATATTCTTTCGCCATTGAATTTAAGAGCAGTTTCAAGATCTTTTTTAACCATTATTATTTATTCTAATTGTGCTATTACTGCAGAATACTTCCAGTTTGAAGGAATCTTTCCATTGTATTTGTAATATTTAGAAATCCTATGAATTTTTGATTCTATTAATTCTAAAGAACGAACATTCCTATGATCGCTATTATGAGTTTTTAAATGTTTTTGAAGTCCTAATGCTTTCTGTAATAGTCTATTTAAATCTTCAGGCATTGTAGAGCGAATGTTATTATCTTTTAGAATTGTTGTAATGGATTTTCCTAGTATTGGTTTAACAAGGGGAATAGCATATTCATCTCTAAGTTTTAATCCAATTTCAGTTGGTGATAATCCTTCATCAGATAATTTCACAATAAGTTCTACTATTTCCTTTGGTTTTTGATTAATCCAGCTAGGGGCATCTTTAGTTGCCGGCCTAATTGAATGAGATTTTCCATGAGTATGAGCATGAGTGCGAGCCATATTATATTAATTTTTTTTGTATATCTTAAATGTTACTTAATTATCTCGTTTCGTATAATAAAAGTTAAATAATTGAATTTAAAAGTGAAGATTAGGATGAATAAACCAAATATATGGATAGCGACTGCAATCGTAATGATGATAGGAACTACTTTCTTAGGATTCCAATCAGCGGTAGCACAATATGCCGGTAGTTCAAATCTAGAAGAAGAATTGAAACTAGCACAAGAAAAGGTTTCAAATGCTGGACAAGAAGGAGCGTATGGTTCAGGTACATCAATGTTAAGTGCAGATAGTAGTCAAACCGTCATTTTTATAGTAGTACTAGTAGCAATATTCGGTGGAGTTGCAGGTGCATTCTTTGCTATGAGTAGAAGTAGACATAGAGAACCAGCTAAATAAACTAATTTTTTTTATTTGAAAAAATCATTCATTCGATTATACGTTAATTAATATTATTTATAATAATCATATCATTTAAAATTCTGACAACTTTTCCAACAAATTATATATTATTTAAAAGTTTTAATGGAATATTAAATACCAAAATGTATATATCACAGCCTTTGATTGCTATATGATATGGTAGTAGGTGCTATAACCAATCTCAGTGCAATGATTAGTAACGGATTTAATAGTCTAATTCAACAAATAGGTCCAAACTATGATCCATTGTTCTACGACGTTATGGTGTATATTTTCGGTACAATTTTATTTGCGGTCTTCCTGCTTGGAGTAATTTCATTTTGGCTAAGAAGGAAAGGACTTGGCGGAGCTTCTGCAAAAGAACGTTGGACACAAGAATTGGAAAAATACTTTGAAAGAGAACAGATTGGTTTAATTCCAGATGAGAAACATCACTGGTAAACCATTATAATGATGGTTTGTTTGACAAACAAATCATGTTTAATCTTTTTTTATTTTATCTTACTTAATAATTAGGGTTTCCTATACTAAATATTTAAAAATATTTATTTATTGTAATTTGTAGCCTATTGGCCATTTGATATCTATATATTTGCTAGAAATTATTTATAATAATAACTAAGTATTAACATATACTATACCAGTAGCAACATCATAAATATTATTTCCATAAATTAATACTTGTAGAGAACTAAATTTTAAAAATAAAAAAAGAGTAGGTTATTTTAAATAACTTGCCACGGTCTAGTAGCGAAAGTTACTCCAAGTCCAGCGCCAATAATTATTACTTGATACATTACATTTTCCCATGGTACTGGCTTCAATATTGCAGGACCAGTTACCTGAACTGTTTGACCTGGGCCTAAACCTGGGCCTACCGTTGCAACATTAAGCTGGGTATGAACGTGGTATACACCTGGTTCTAGGGCTTTTGCAGTTACTGTGTATGGAATTGTAGCCTGAGGTTCAAGCACAAATACGTTACCTGGTGGGTCTCTAGCAGTAAATTCCCATCTGTTACCTGCGTTAGTAGATTCACTAAAGAGAGAAATCCATGCTCTTAATGGTCTATTGACTAAACTTTGTAACGTGCCTGTTACTGTTAATTCCTCTCCAGTTTGCAAATTTTGTGCTGAAAAAGCTTCATCTTGAATTCTAATGAATCTACTTTGAAGCTGTGCCTGAACACCATGACCTTCAGCATCCTTAACTGGAATAAGAGTTACTGCAGTAGACATCACAATAACTACAGCTATAGTTACCGCTAATGCACTTTTTATCATATTCGTATAGTAGGGAAGGTGAATAACATGGATATATGTTTTGCTGTTTTCTTGTCTTTTCATTTCTAAAACATTTTTATAATAATAAAACGTGTAGTATGATAGTTAAACTAATTAAATCTAAATGTCTAACCTGGGTCATCATTATACAAAGGAATAGAAAAATTTAAAAAGGATATTCAGACACTAATATTACATGACTTTACCAAAAGGATATAGTAGCGGTGGAAGAAGAGTTGACAGTGGAAATCGTGATGAAATAGAGCGGATGATAGGCCGTAGAGTTGAAAACATGAATGGGGTTTACATTCTTGGGTTTATCTTATGCTGGGTCGGTACTATAGGTGGTATATACGTTGGTGTGACTGTATATCCGTGGGCTTATCCATTACCTAGTGGAATGTTTGCAGGATCTGTACTTACCGTCATAGAAGTATTAGGATTAATATTTATCGTAAAAATAGCAAACGAAAAACCAATGCGTCCATAACCTTTTTTTAATCTATTAATACTTTTTAAAAATCTTTTTAGTTAATAACCATAATTAGTAACAATATAAGAAATATAAATTAATTCAATAAAAAAATAAAATTTTATATACAACTTTCAATCGTAGGATGTTAATGGTCTGGCTACGACGTACAACGCACTATCTATTCATAGTGGTCGTTGCTGTTAACAGTACATTATTGACTATCAATGCTGGTGACTATATCTTCTATACTGATTGGGCGTGGACTTCATTTGTAGTATTTTCTATATCACAATCTACTATGCTTGTGGTAGGAGCGATTTATTATATGCTCTTCACAGGAGTTCCAGGTACAGCTACGTATTACGCAACAATTATGACAATATATACTTGGGTTGCAAAAGGTGCATGGTTTGCTTTAGGATATCCGTATGACTTTGTAGTAGTACCAGTTTGGATACCTTCGGCAATGTTATTAGACCTATCATATTGGGCTACGCGACGAAACAAGCATGCAGCCATTCTAATAGGTGGAACACTGGTTGGAATGTCATTGCCTGTATTCAATATGATAAACCTGTTGCTAGTTAGGGATCCGCTAGAAATGGCATTCAAATATCCTAGACCTACATTACCCCCGTATATGACGCCTATAGAACCTCAGGTCGGTAAGTTCTACAATAGTCCTGTAGCCTTAGGAGCAGGTGCAGGTGCAGTGCTTTGTGTGCCAATAGCAGCACTAGGCGCGAAGTTGAATACTTGGACTTACAGGTGGATGGCAGCCTGGAGTAAATGGGATTAAAATCCCTCATTTTTCATTTTAATTTTTTTGAAACATATTCAACACTACTAAAGTTTTTATATAAATATAAAATTTCTTAATAAATTCTAATTAAATACAATAAAAATCCAATAAAAATAATTTAATTATATGTATATGCTTGCTTTATGCATTAACTTTGAATGATTTTAATAATTCATTTATGTTAGAATTCGTTTTATTTTTATCCAAAATAATTTCTTGACTTGCAGGAGGATACTTTATATAATTATCTATTTTCATCGTAATTCTTTCGTCATACGATGCAACATTTTCATTTTGATAAAATATTCCAATAGGTATCTTATCTCCCCATTCATTTGACTTTTCAAAAACTCTTGAAGCAATTTCATAATATTGATCTGGGTCCTTTACTTCTCCATTATAACCAGAATTCTCTAATTTATATATACGCGGAATGGGTTTTCCATTTTCTTGATCAGTATTGTCCAGACCTTGGAACCATTCCCTAGTATTTATATCATTGTAAGTTGGACAGGGTTGTAGTACATCTAAATAAGCTAATCCTTTATGTCGTACAGCCTTTACTATCAAATCTTTAAGATGTCTTATATCGTACGCATAACCTCTTGCAATAAATGTAAAACCAGAAATAAAAGCAAGTGCTATTGGATTGATAGAATCATTAACGTTAGGTTGAGTCAATGATTTTGTCTTCATACCTAATTTTAATGTGGGAGAAGCTTGTCCCTTTGTTAATCCATATACCCCGTTATTGTAAATGATATATGTCAAATCTATGTTTCTTCTTCCAGAACTAACAAAATGTCCAACACCTATTCCAAGGCCATCTCCATCTCCACCAACGGCAATTACTTCGAGGTCAGGATTACATAGTTTAGCCCCTTGAGCAAATGGAAGTACTCTACCATGTAATGTATGTATTCCATATGTGTGAATAAAATGAGGAGTTTTTCCTGAACATCCAATACCTGAAAAAATAGCAGCCTTATGTGTAGGGATTGCCAGTTCCGCTAATGCCATTTGTATGGCATTTAATATTCCAAAATCGCCACAGCCTGGGCACCAATCATTATGTACTTCTGTTTTATAATCTGCCGGTTTAAGTGCCATAATCTAAAACAATTCTCCTCTTTTCTACATTATTATTCACTATCCCCTTTATTACTCTATATAACTCATCACAGGAAATAGGCCTGCCATTATATTTCACTATTTCATAATCTATATCTCTCTGTAAATTCTGTTTGATAAGCTTTGCTAATTGAGATGAATAATTCATTTCTATGTTGATAATTGTTTTAGCTGAATTTAACAGCTTTTCTAATAATTGTTGAGGAAAAGGATTTAATAATTTAATCTGTACAAATTTTATTTTTATCCCTTCTTTGTTTAACTCATCTAAGGTGTCGAGAATAGCTCCCTTTGTGGATCCCCAGCTAGTAATTACAATATCAGAATTTTCATTATATGATAAAGCTTTGTCCTCGTCTTGTATTTCCTGTAAAACCAAATTTAATTTGCTCATACGTTTATCCATCATTTTTATTCTAACGGTAGGATCTTCTGAAATGTGTCCTTCTTCATCATGCTCATCACCAGTATTCCAAAATATTCCATTCTCTGTACCAAGTGGTGGTCTAGGAGAAATTGCTGTATTTTTTTGCAACTCAAATCTTTTAAAATGTTTTAATTTGTCCTGATCTTTTGTTTTATTATTAATTTTCTTAATAAGATATCCTCTATCAATACTGATTTTATTTGGATCAAAATTTTTACAGGTCATTACGCTACTTGCTATTGCTTTATCTAGTAAATGAATTACCGGTAACTGAAAAATCTCTGCAAAATTAAATACTTTTAATGTATCATAAAAACTTTCTTCAATATCCCCCGATGCAAACACTATTCTAGGAAATTCTCCATGACCTGCATTGATTGCAAATAATAAGTCTCCTTGCTCATGTCGAGTAGGAAGACCTGTCGAGGGACCTGCTCTTTGATAAAGTGATACTACTAACGGAACTTCATTAATACCTGCCCATCCCAAGGCCTCCGCCATTAATGAAAAACCAGGTCCAGAGGTTGCAGTTGCAGTTCTAGTTCCAGTCAAAGCTCCACCAATAGCCATAGTTATTGCAGAAATTTCATCTTCTGTCTGCATTACCAATACTGACCCCTTATTGCCATCTATTTGTTCTATTACTTGATTTGTCTCTAAAAATTCACTATCTTCACTTGCAGGTGTTATAGGATAATATGTCTGGAATCTACATCCAGCAACTATTTTACCTAATGCAGATGATTGACTTCCTTGTACTAAAATAATATCAGAAAAATCCATTTTATTTTTAGAAAAAGTAAATTTATTATTCTGAAATATCTGTTCGGCATAATTATAGGCATATTCTGCAGCTGCGACGTTGATTTCTGCGATTTTTGGCTTTGTTCTAAATATATATTTTATTGCGCGGGATAATGCTTGACGATCAATATTAATAAATGATAAAGATATAGATAATGCCAAGACATTTATCATTCTAGCAAGTTTACTTAACGCAGGATTATTAGTATGTTCTGAAAAGTTTTTTAATAGTTGATGATATGGAATTCCGTAACATTTTATAGAGTTTTGTTGTATTTTTTCTAATAATTTTTTGATTGTAATTGGATCACCACCACTGTAATTACAATATTCTGTTATCGTATTTTGAACATCAGGGTCTAACGTCGGAATTTCATTTATTGATGTTTCAATCAATTCAGAATTAAATATAATGATTCCATTAGTAGACACATCTTTTGCATGTCTAAATAAAGTCTCGGCATCAAAAGATACTAGAATATCTATAGATTCTTTATGTGATCGTATTGGTTTATTTGATACTCTAACAGTGAAATAGCTATGTTCTCCTTTTATATTTGAATAGTATTCTCGTTTTCCAAAAATATATAACCCATCTTCGGCACAAGTTTTAGAAAAGATATTAGCAGCAGAATCAACACCACTTCCTTGAGCTCCACCAATTACCCAAGTGATCTCGTTTACAATTTTATCGTGCATTCTATAATTTATATGGTGCTTTTATCTAATAAATATCTTAATAGAATTTATCCACCGCCAGTAACAGCATCATATAAACAACATTCACAAGAAGTAGTTTCTCCACAATATGGACATACACACATACATATTTCTATGGGATTTCCACAATAATCACATGATGTTTCAATATCCCTAATAGGATTTTTGACTGTGGTATTCATTTTTAATATAACCATATACCTTCTTATAAATAATTATTTATATGAATTTCATTAATATATTTTGAAAAGGTTTATGTTTTAATTATAATTAGTAAATATTATGTCTAATGAAGAACTTGAAACCGAATTTGAAGAGGACTTGAAAGAAAGCTACGATGAATTTGAATGCATAGATAGTTTGGATGAGGAATAATATGAAAAAAATATAGTGTATTTAAGGCTGTGTTAAGTTAACGATCTAGATTTAGCTATGAACATTCTATTTCTAATCTAGTATGCAAATTCGATTTGAGAGAAATAGAACATCCACAATTGTAGTAATGTATTCTTTATATTTGTACTTCC
>JANWKP010000051.1 GCA_025451315.1 Nitrososphaerales archaeon
AGTATAGGTCTTGCCAAGATTATATATTTTTTCCATTAATGTGAATAATATTGATTTGAATTGAGAAGTATGAGCAACTTTATAATCGGTAGATTTAGTTTCATAAAATATTGTCAATGACCAAAGAAATGCTTTACATGGAGTATCGTTTCTAGATGCAAACATTGAAATATATTCTAGGGATTTTGGGCCTAACATATTTGCTACTTTGTCAAATGATACATACATTGCCGATATCATAGCAATAAGGTTACTATAAGATTTGTCAAAAGATTGACTAGGCTCATCTTTAACCATGTTTCTAAATGAATAAGCTAAAATATCATTTATGATTGAGATTATTAATCTTAAAATACACAAAAGTAATGAAATACACTTGGTTTTCGCATCATATTCAATATCAGGGATAGGAATTTGAATATGATTGTTAATCAATATTTGTCCAATTAATAAATCAAAACAAGCTCGTACCTCGTTGACATTTATATATAATATAGTTATTGGGTTATCAATTGTTAAAGATATTAGCGAATCTCTTGAATTTAATTTACGTTTGGTCGAGTAAATAATATTATCTTTTTCCATCTCATTAAGTAATATGAACGTCGTTCTTCTCGAAGAGAGTCCCTCGTTGTTTAAGTGTTTGACAATTCTCTCTTTATTGCACCCCGGATTTTTATCCAAAAAGGCGATTATGGCTTGTTTTCGCTGTGCATCTGTAATTAATTCATTCACCAATTAGTATACCAGTATAATGGATATACGAAATATATAAATCATATGCATTGTTAATAAGAAATATGCTTAAGACTTCGATAGTTTTAAAGCCAAATACTCGTGATAAACTAAAGCGATTTGGACGCAAAGAGCAAACTTATGACGACATAGTTAACGAATTATTAGAAAAGGCAAAAGAGTCGGTTAATGCTACTACATTAACCAACTCTAACAGGAGTAAATAAAATGACAAGAGCATCTTCTTTCACTCCTACCGAAGAGAATGATGTAGACGATAATAAATGCAACGGATTCGACTGTCAAGAGGAAGCCACGGAACAATTGGATTTACCATTTGGAGAATATGGAAGTACAATATTTTTTCTTTGTAAGAAATGTAAAGAAAAAATTGAAAATCTGGGTAATAGGTAAATTGAGTAAATTATTTATTTTACCTAGACCCTTGGGAACGCTTGAATCCAAATTTTTAAGCTTAGTCAAGAAAGTTAATGCACTAGAAGTAGGAGAAAAAAGTGGCAGCAATTTTCCTGCTACCATCTTGAGGAGGGTAGTTAGCAATGGATGTTAATCAAATAAAGAAAAATTTTATTTATGAAGAAAATGATGATGGACAAGACAGCTATAATGAATACTTACAAGATAAATCTAGTGGAAATTTAGGATTCTTACCTTTTGAACAGACTGATAAATTGCAACAGGTGGACTCGAAACTAGATAATAAATCTCATATGGACATAGGAAATGTCGCAGAAAAGGTTGAGTGGGTTTCGGCCGTATCACGCCGCCTTCAATCTCATCCAGAAGGCGACAACAATTTTGATTCTCTTTTGGAACGCAAAAATGTACAACCTGAAGACCTAGTTAGAGACTTGGAATCTTATTCAAACAATCATAAAATTCCAACAAAATTAAGGGAGGCACCCTTACAAATTGAAATCACGTCAAAACAACTCAAAATGACAGTCAATGAGATTGACAATATTCAAAAATATAAAGCCATTCCGTCATTGGAATCAAATAATCATAAGTCAAAAATAGTAGATTCATCAGAATTCAAGGACCATTCTTTTGATTCCATCTCACCAATTTGTAATAACATTGATACAAATAAAATTGATACGGATGGAACTAATCCTAATCATGGTGGGTCATTAGCCCGAAATGAAGTCATTGTTGAAGAAAATTGTGATATTGAAATTTCTGCGTTATTTCAAAATGCAAGGGATGTTCTCAAAAAACTAGATACTAATGTAAATCAACAAAAAAAACAGATTGTTGTTGAATTAGCAAAAAATCTTGAGAAACGGATTCAGCTAGATACAATATGCATGGAGATAGTTACTCAACTGCGCGGTCAAGTATCCGAACGATTTGTACGTCAATGCTTGGATGAAAAATATAAACAAAAATCTCGCATAGAAAATGCAAGAAGGCAGAAAAAACAAAATTACTTGGAAAACGAAAAGGACATTGATAAGTTAGCGGCGGTAACACCGCTAAACCAGGAGTATGAAAATGACAAAATTATCCTAGTCGAAGCAAATGGCCAAGCAATAGTTCAAAAGGATGGAGACAATAATGACAAACTTTTTTCAGACATGGATGATTATGATTCAACTAAAGACAATACACAATTATTATCATCAAAATTGTCACATCAAAAAGAACAGAAACAACGATTGGGAATGAAAAATGACCGTTTAAGGCTAAAAGAATGCCCTAGCTGTAAGGAACTACAGCTTCAAAACCTTGAACTTGAAGAGGCTCTCAGAAAACTAAATCAATTTACATTTGCAGATAAAATGAAGTCCAATAACAACAACAACAAAAATGCAATGATATCTAACAATATTCTGGATTTTGAATTTTGCAAACCCTATGTCGAGTTAAGTAAGTATGTAAGCTCTTTTCTTCCATTTGGTCCTACTGTTGATGTATGGTTTAGTGGAAAAATTGACACAAGTACAAGAAAGGTAATTTCATCAGGATATGGTAGGGTAAGACGACATCAGGGGCAGGAGCAACTTACAAATGAAACCAATGATGATGATTGGGAGGAGGTTGTCCGATGATTTCTTTGAGTTTAAACAATGTCTCAGAGATGGAAAAAAACAGAAACAATATACCAATACCCTCAAGAAAAAATGTACCTATTGAAAATTTGGTCCCGACATATGGCCGTAGAAAATACACAAAAAGTGAACAGCTCAATGCGTTAACTAAAAAAACCTACAATAGAAACGGTAGAGGAATAATCATTGGAGATATAACAAGTGTAATTGGAATAAGTAAAGTCCAGAAACAAAGGAAAGCCAAGCACCTTTTAAAACAAAAAAAACATGTTTACAACACAATACTTAAAGAAGGAGGCATCACTCATAAAAAGAGTCAGAAGAGAGAACTCACAGAGATAATCACAAAGGTAACTGAGTTGTTTTATATAAAATCAGATTTGTTAAATTAAGAATATGTCAAAATGACAGTTCGATGACAATGACAACCCTCATCTCCAATCTCCAATCTCTAAGACGATAACTTTGAACTCTACTGATATTTTTCTAGAAAGAATGGCAATCATAGTGTATGGTGATGAATCGAGGCCGTTTAGTTTTAGAGACTTTTTAAGATTCGAACACAATGGATTGCAATACAAATATACTCATGGAACCATCAGAAATATATTCTCCATTCTTCGAAAACAACAAAAAATCGAAAAAGTTTACCAATCGACACCAGCCTTTTATACACTTAAAGGGGTTAAATTTGGAAAACCAATTACACCTAACCACAGGGGGGATAGCCTTACCAGTACGCAAAGGAACTTCCTCCAGTGGATTGGAGGGTTACCTGTTAAAGGACCAGAGGTTCATGATATTAATCTAGGATTTAAATCAAAAGCAATATGGAATATAGCTTATAAAAGCAATTCACATTTAATAGCTCATAGAGACGAAAAATATAACAAAGACATAACATTAAAGAAAATATTTCATGAGAACCTAGAGATAAGTACCTTTATTCATCATACTAACAACGTATCAATAGTTGTCGGCTGTACGGATAGCCCAGTACCTATAGATTATTATGGTACCCTTAGATTAACAACGGGATTATCAAGAGCGGAAGAGCGGTTGCATATATTGTATGAAGATTATTTATATTCAAATAATTTAGACTCTAGAATAAGTAATTGGATTCCTTCACATATGGAGTGGATTGTAAAAATGTGGCATTTTAATCAAGATTCTTTATCTGGATATAATGGGGAGAAATTTGAAATAAAATGGGCAGATGCTTTGAATGTATTTCGTGTTTACTCAAAAAAAAAAGCAATAAGATTTGAAATCCAAGAATATCCTCGAGTAACTTTGAGAAATGCACTTGAATATCTACCGACTATTTCTTTAAGAAATCTTGAACTGTTGAAAGATAAATATCTAAAGTAATTTTCTTTGTAGACGAATTAACTACCTAATAATGATACATATTAGTTATTTTTGGTATTGTCATAATTAAATCAGATTAACGTGTGTTGGTATGTATTGTAGGAGGCGGCCGCTTTTAATTAATTTATAAATAGATGTAGAACAATAGTGCTAAGTTTGTTTGATTCATTAAAAAACAAATTCCAGTTACGCTTTAAAAACAGGGTATTTGCAGCCAAGATACTTGCAGGCGCTTTAGAGGATTCTTTAGGGAAGATGAAGTTAGACAAGAAAAAAAATGCGTTACTAATATTGGGCATTCCTCGTGGTGGAGTGATTGTGGCCGACATTATCTCCTCAAAGCTACCCTACAATTGTAACTTTGATATAGTCATACCTAGAAAGCTAACGGCCCCTCATAACAATGAAATTGCAATTGGAGCAATAATGGAAGATGGAACTTTATTCTTAAATGATGAATTAGTTAATGAATTGGAAATTGATAAAGAGTATATTGAAAAAGAAAAGACTCGACAGTTAGAGGAGATTAAGCGTCGTAAATCCTTGTATAATAACCCCAAAGAACAGGGATTCGATATTTTGAATAAAATAGTTATCCTCGTAGATGATGGGGCCGCAAGTGGGGCCACCCTTATAGCAGCAGCAAGATGGTTAAGAAAACAGAATCCAACTAAGCTGATAATTGCCATCCCAGTAACATCAAAGGATACTTTTGAAATATTAAAGCAGGAATGTGATATGGTTGTTACAGGGACAACTTCCTCTTCATCCACCTTTAAAACTGTAAGCCAATACTATCAAGAATTCAAACCTGTGGATGATGAGCAAGTAATCGAAGTTTGTAGAAGGAGAAGAAAGATGGTTTCTTAGCGAATATGGAGTGCTTTTCTGTCTACAAAAATATTAAACTTCATTTACACTGCATTTTGGTAATCAAGTAGCTGTGTCACACACGATTTGAAGAATTTATCTAATTATTCATTAAATTTGATAAAAATTATCAATTGAATAGATTTTAACAAGAAAATCAATAATTAAACAATATTTTTATTTATTGTCGTATCTACTCAGCAATAATGAAAAAACTGTTAGCGATTGTAGGTGCTTTTGTCACAGGCGGTTTAGCTATCGTAGTCTCTAACTTGGGACAGTCAGCTAGTGCACTGATTGCGGCGAATTAAATCCCACACCTTTTTTATCACGGTAAATTCTTAGTAAACCATTTAGCAGCTATATTTGCAACTGCTTCTATTGCATTTCCTTCCTCAAACAAGTGACCTGCATTTGGTACCATTGCTAGTTCTTTAGATTTTGCATTCTTTAACTGATTTAAAACCTTCTTGTTTAGGTCAATCACAGCTTTAGAATCTTTTGCTCCTACTAATAACAAGGTAGACGCTTTAGTATTTTTTATGCTTTCTAAGTTAGCCAAATTAGGGCGACCCCCTCTTGAAACTATTGCCTTCACTTTATCTAAGAGAATAGAAGCCTCAATTGCAGCCGCAGCACCTGTACTAGAACCATAATAGCCTATTGGTAGATTCTTAACATCTGCTTTAATCTCAATTAGCCAAGTTGTTGCAGTTTCAAGTCTCCTAGCAAGAAGCTTAATATTAAATTTGTTTAAAGTGAGGCTTGGATATTTATCAAGTATTTTTTGACTTTTTAGGTCAGATTGTTGTTCTCCTTGAGTTAACAAATCTACTAGAAAAGTTGCAAATCCATTTTGGTTTAGAATATTAGCAACATGTTGATTTCTAGGACTAGTACGGCCGCTTCCACTTCCATGAGCAAATACTATTAGACCTTTAGCTGTTTTTGGAATAAACAATTCTCCATAAAGTCTATAATCTGAATCATCTAATGGTATAGAAATCTGTACCATTCAAAGAGAAGTAAAGGGTCTTTAATAATTATACATTTAGTAACATCAAATCCTCGGGTCATAAAGTCGAACTTTTGATAAGAGTTGTAAGAGAATATTCAAACTTTAATGGACTTCAATTAATAAATATTGTATCCTTGAATAAGCATTGTTGAAAATCATTGAGGATATTAAAATCGTTTTTGAAATAGCAATGGTAACTAATATGGCGTGATATATTGTCGTAGCCAAATATTCTTGAAAAATGGTGTTGAGTTATTCCCCATTTTTTATCCTAAGAAGGTTCAAATTCTCAAAGATATTCAATGTGACAGATATACATTTATCATAAGGACTGGGGTAAATTTTCTTACAGTATCTCATGTAAGAAATCAATTGATAGTTGTAAGAAAAAACGTCTTCTATCCTTAGACATAATCCTACAGCTCATTAATGCAAACGGCAGGGTCGGCGGCCCAACTTGCTAAAGTATAATACTCTACATACAATGATAATTTCATTCAATTTAACTTCTATTCTCTTACCTCAACACATCTTTTTCACATCAGGTCATTCGGCAAAACTATAGAAATATGATTAACAATAGCTATTATATATAGAATTCAATGGAAATGGTTTTTACAATAAAAAGATTAAGTATGACGATTTTTTCGTTCTATTGACTTTTACGATTGGATTTACCTCAATCAGTCCATATTCTTCAGTTTCCATATAAGAGAGAAATGTTACTTCTTTACTACTGTTATGAGGTACCCCATTCTCAACATATTATCTGAAATGTAGTGTTCCAAAGTTTTAATATAGTCTTTTCTAAATAACTCTATTTTCTCCTCATCATGTTGATTCTCCAAGGCCTCTATGACTTGAATCATAAAACCCGCTTTGGTAATTGTATCTTGCCAGTAGTGGTTGGGGCTCAAAACTGGAATATTAAGTGTATCTCTTTCAAAGAAGATGTCTTTGATGCCTGGCAAGAGTTGTTTTACCTTTTCTGGCTCTCCCCAGTTATAAGGTGAAAACCCTTCAGAAGAGGGAAGGGGATTATATTTAGAAACAACTTCGGATAGTTTTCCAACAGCCAATTCTGGGGGCCAACTTGTAAAACCCAAACGCCCGCCTTTCTTTAAAACACGAATGATTTCCTTGCCTGCTAAATCTTGATTTGGCGCAAAAATATGACCAAATGTTGACAAAACAACATCAAAAGATTCATCCTCAAATGGTAAGTTTTCTACATCGCCTTCTCTCCATTCAATCCCATTGATACCGGCAATCTTTTCTTCTTCTTTTGCTAATGCTAAAAGCTTTGGCGTAAGGTCAATACCTGTTACTTTTGCTCCCAGCATCCGAGCAGTGATTGCTGTATTACCGTATCCACATGCTACATCTAATAGGGAATCACTTGCTTGTAAGTTAACAAGTCTAGTCAAACGAGCTG
>JANWKP010000052.1 GCA_025451315.1 Nitrososphaerales archaeon
GCATTTCTCCAAGCAATTAGCCGAGCAAAATTATGTAAAGAAAAACTATGTCAATATATCACCTAATTTAGTTATAACTAGTAAACCCTAAATTTAAGTCAAATTTATCATGGACCGAGTGGGATTAATGCCGATAAAGGTTCTTTTTTAGAGATTCCATAACTATTTGAATTGAGGAGATATAAATATTTTTTATTTCATTATATTCAGGATCATTGCTAATATGGGTTCGGTGGAAATCGTGTGGATTTCCACATGGGTTCGATAAGAATTTTTATATCATAAATCTTCATAGTTTCGTAATTTAAGCGTTACTAAAATAGAGGTGGGATTCGTTGTGCTAGCACTTTATAATTGGAGACCTATAAAAGTAGCAATGCTCGCCAATTCTTCGCATAATGAAATCAGGGTCATCTTATTAGGAAAATAAGAAATTAACTAAATTCATTTATCAACTGCTGTACTAAATCTTGATTTATCTCTGTCCGAATAGCCTTATAACAAAACTTGGACATAAAATTTATCGGTAAAAGAAAGATGACTAGAAATTCTTCCCTAATATTTTTGTGTAAATATAGTATGGCCAGCAATAGAGCAATAATTGCAATTACTTGCCGGCAAGTTGAATAATTTCCTTGATCGAATCAGCCAACTGGATCTCTTCTTTTGCACCTGTTATAACAAGACTACCTGATGAAAATATCAAAACAGTAGTTCTATGGTTTGTTTTATATATAGCTCCTGGAAATTGATCAGGTTCATACATAACACCTTGTTGTCTAATGAGGTGACTAAACGGAATATCGTCGACCTTATGTGTTGCGACGATATTCTGTATTTTTGTTTGGAAGACTGTGTACCTAACAAAATTATGGGATAATAAAATGTCATAAGTTCTATTCGATTGTTCAATGGATGAATTTATGCTTCTGGCGCCGGTAGAAATCATTTTCCCTGAACGAAAAACAGTTACCCTTCCATTCATATTAGAATCCTTAACGTATCCCACTTGCCCATTGTAATTATTTTCAACATCATAACGACCCCACGTATAATTATTAAATGAGTTTATGTTTATTTCTTGCCTTAGATCACATGTTGAAATTACATTTCTGATAACATAATTAGGCTTTACACAAACGCTGTTGTTAATAATAATACACTCAAATGGTATACAGGTGTCATATCTAATTAATTTATCATCAATCATCATAAGTTGAAAAGAGTTAATTATATCGAAAAAGCAAATTTTGTAAATGATTTCTTGTTCGCTTCGCTCCTTTGAAGATAAGATTGGAAGTGACAATAATCATATTAACAAAAACCGTAATCAGAACTTTGGTGATATCATTTCGTGCAATAAAAGGTAAATATTATTTGCACCAGGAAATGAATCGATGTATTCGGAGACATTCAAGTGTAAGTGTTAAAATGCTAAATTAACCTATCAATTTTTTCGCAGTCATAGTTATATACTACTTATTCTAACTTTTAAAAATAGAAGAAGGAAAGCTGCCCACAGAAAATGCCAGGAGAACTTCTTTCCTTCTTGGTTTTCAAGTGATTATTGTAGTAGATAAAGCGATATTAAAATTAATCTGAAGTTTCGTTCCAACCATTAAATTTATTCTGTAATTTTACTAAAAATTAAATTAGTGTAGCCAAAATTTATAGGATTTACAAGCAAATACCTTGAATTATTCTTGCTAAACTTGATGCTATCGAAGTTATAGGCTCTCCTTACTTGCACATAGCAAGTATTATTGATATTTTGAATATATCCTAAATTTGATATTACGTGGGCTACACCATTTTTTTGCAAATTCCATTTTTCTACGTGTATTTGGATTATTAACCAAATGTTCGCCTTTCATCTCAACCAGTTCTATCCGCCCGTCTTCATATTCTACCAAAAAATCGGGATTGTAAGTTTTGAATTTGTTATCCTCTGTAAAATAAGGGATCCTAATCCCATGATTTTTTGTCCACTTAGTTACGGTATCATCCTCCTCAAGCTCTTTCATAAACTCAAGTTCCCATGAAGAATCATAGTATTCTAGATTATAGGGACTCTTCGTAATATTTTCAATTACCCCAAAGTTTTGACCAGGCATCTATTTTTCACTCACAATTCCTGCGATAATTGGTTTTGTAAAAGTCCTTCGGATATCAGGAGTAATAATTAATGCGAACTCTATATCCTTCAAGTTAGCATAAGATAGAGATTTTCCTCCAAATATTTTTGCCGATATGTGATCCATGATTACACTATAGAGTTTTCCTTTCATTAATCCTGAAAAACCTGCCTCTCTTAGTAGCCCCGATGAGATATCTAAAATGGTGTCTTTGAATTGTTGTTCCATCTCGTCTCTAGTAAATTCAGTGTCGTCTACTGAATCAGTTAAATCATTCGGACCATCTATTAATTCTAGTCTTTTATCTTTAAGTCGTTGACCCTTAACAATATCAATTCTAGTCTTAGTAATCCTCCATGTTTCTTGATTATAATTTACCTCTTCTAAAATTTCCTTCCAGTCTGTATTTACATTATCGTCGGGAATATCATCTCTAACCTTTTGAAAATCGATCTGTACATCATAAATTGGATCAGGTATCTTTATGATTTTCTCAGGCCTGGTAAGAGATTGTATTTTGGGTCTCAATGGCAGGTCTTCGTTAATGTCAAAGGAGTCCTCATCAGTCACGTTTTGTCTGATCTTGCTTACAGCAACTAATTTCCAAAGCCAATCATGTTCTAATCTTGGGTGATCAATTACAGCAAGTATTTCTGGTTCAGGTTTATCTCGGATGATCCTTCTTAATCCCCGTCCTATTACTTGCTGACCATATACCGGTGAAGAGAATTTTCTCAACAACAATATTGTAGATACTTCGGGTACGTCCCAACCTTCTCTCAACATAAGGACGCTCACTATTGCATCATATTTGTTCTCCGTAGATCCAATTTCGATGGCATTTTTTCGATCATTATCATCTGATTCCTCTGTAACCAAAAGGGTACTTAATTTGAATATTTTCTCTAGCATATTCTTAGCAATTTCTGCCTCTCGAATACTCATTGTTACTACAAATAATATTGGTTTATATCTTCCATTAGCGCGAATCTTCTGTTCATTGAGACGTTGTAATGCAATTGACATTTGTTTTTTCATGGGTTCTGGATCTAAGATCCATTGAAAAGATTTTACTTGTTTTTCCGCTTCTTTAAACTCTGTATCTAATTCAGTAACCTCTCTCTTCTCTCCCGTTTCAAAATTTGTATATGTAAGTTTAAGAAGCTTGACTTCAGGTTCATAAACCACAATTGATTTTATAATTTGATCTTTTAGTGCTTTAGCAATATCGTAATAATAAATCATATCGGTATCAGGTTCTTGACCATCTGCTCGATTAGGAGTGGCAGTAGTATCTAATCTGAATTTTGCTTTTTCAGACAAAATTTTTAGAATATTTGAATATTCTTGTGCTGGTGTATTGTGAGCTTCGTCATTGAAAATTACGATACCATCAGTATAGTTAGTTAAATAGGCCAGGTTTCTTCTTCCGGTAATATGAAAAGTGTACAGCTGTTGAATATTACCCAATAATAATCCTGATTCCAGAATTCCTTGAGGCTGACTACCACTTTGTAATAGGTGAAGGGAAAGATCATTAAGGTGAAATATATCTGAGGGTGTAAAAAATTCAAAATCCTTAAAAATCTTCAATTCCTTAAAATCTGATTCTAATCTATCTCTAACTATTAGATTTGGAGTAAGAATAAGAAATTTATTTAATCCATGCACTGTTTTTAGCCAAAATATTACTGCAGCTATTATTGCAGTCTTCCCACCTCCAGTTACTATATTTAGAAGGCAGTCTTTTCTTTTAAGAATTTCGTAATAGTATACAACTCTTAAAAATGCTTCAATTTGGTGTACCCACAATTTTCTATTTCTTTCATTACTCGTAAGGTAATCAATAATTTGTTTTGTTAATTTTAAGGTACCCTCGTACCCATTAATCTTCCATCGTTCGAAATCATTCAAGTATTTGTGGAAAGCATCTTGCATCATTCGATAATCACATAATCATGATATATTTTTTCCCCTCCCACATCATCTTGAATTCTACAAGCTATTGATTTTTTACCACTTCTAACAAAAGTAAACTGAACTTTGTATAGGGGCTTACCCTCATCATCTCGTCCATATGCAAAACCGCGGGATGGGGTAAATCTATCTTGAAAGTCAAAATCCCACTGAACATTTATTATCTTAGCACCATTGTTCATTGCCATTGACTCCGATACATCGAAAACACACGTCTTATTTCCTAAATACTGTGAAGAAAATCTGACTAAAGGAGGGATTATGAAAGTTAAGAATGAGTCATAATCCTCATGCAATCTGGTAATATGATCTCTAAAACGGGTTGATTCTATTTCAATTGGGGATATCTTAATGAGATCAACACCAGCTCTTCCCTCAGAAATCAGTTTTTCTACAGCAGCATGTGCTGAGGGAGCAAAAGCCCATGCAAGTATTACACCTTCACGTTTACCTTTCTTGGTAGATATTTCCCTAGCGAAAGAAATTACATCTTCCTTGGTTATACGATTTTCCGGTGAGGACGGCCCAACAAAGAGAGGTATATCAGATTTATATCCGTGAATATAACTTTCTGAGGACGATATTCTCCCTCCATAAGCTGCGATGACAAAGTATCTAAAATCTAAACTGGATAATTCTATCAAAGAAGGGATTTCATAGTTTCCCCAGTATTCTATTGAAACATCCGGGCTGGGGATTAATTTACTTTGAATAGATTTTTCCTCTTCATATAAAGATTGAATTCTTCCTTGGGTAATCCCTACAGCAACTCTAGATTGATCGCATGCTATCCATCTCCTGCCGAGTCTTTGGGACACACATGGAGTTGTCCCTCCTCCACAAAAGAAGTCTGCAACAACATCTCCAGGACTTGATGATGCGTTAATTATTCTTTCTATCAAATATTCTGGCTTTTGAGTGGGATATCCCAATCGTTCTTTTGATGTACTTAGAATCATAGGCATGTTCCAAACGTCGTCAATTGCTTTCCCCTTCTTAATAATATCATCAATGTACTGTTTCTTTGCAGGATATCCTTTAGATACCGAACGGTTATCAAGAATATATTCTCTACCATCATCATCAAAAAGAATTCTCCTTGCTCGTTTCTCCGAAATTTCTTCCTTTGTCCATGGTTCGGTTGGTATATTTTTTATAATGGTTTTATCTGATTTTGCATAAAATAAAATCACATCATGCTTTGAATTCCATTTCTTTTTATTGTGCATAGTCCTCTGTCCATAATGCCAAATTATTTCATTGCGAAAATTATCATAACCAAATATCTTGTCCATCTCTATCTTAACATAATGAGAGGCATGCCAATCCAAATGCAAATATATGCTACCAGTTTGTTTTAACAATCTTTTCATTTCTAAGAGACGTGCATTCATCCAAATTAAAAAACTGGGCATACCACCTTCCCAAATATCAGTAAATGATCTTATTTCATTTTGGTCTCCAAAAATTACATTATAATTTCTTCCAGAAAAAAATGGAGGATCAATGTAAATAAGATCAACGGAATTAGATGGCAACATTCGCATTACATGTAGATTATCTCCCCAGAATAGCCTGTTTGGAGTTTGTTCAGGATATCCAAATGTAATCCGATCTGCCCTTTGAAAAGGTAACGGAATTCTCGGATAAATCTTATAGTATTGTTTTTCTTTGTCACATCCTAATGGTAATTCATCTACAGGTATTGAACCAAATCTTTTTGGAATCTTATAGAATTCAGGTTGTTTTGCAACCTCTGTTTTAGATATATTTTCAGGAACTGCGTCTGCTAAAATATATTCAGTTATCCTATCATCCAATTTTTTTTTATCTAAGTTAGAGGTCACCTTATTTCATATTATGATTCACTATATTAATTATATTTTATTTAGCCCGATATTAAGGAAATTGATAGATGTTGTATATAGCCTTAAATTCACACTGTTTTTCTTTCATTTAGAATGTAAGAAAAAGATCTCGAAGCCTGATTGATCATTTGCATTTTTTTCTGTCATTGAGATACTGTAATTAGAACAAATTAGTACATCAATCGAGATATAGCTCGTTTGCCTTGAACCTCTTTCTTATTGATTTAGAAAAGCAAAATAGTTGTTCCAGGATGTAAGTTATGGTCTCAATCTTACACATAATACATAGAAAAATCATGATATATATGTTTAGTTCACCTATAGATATTTTTTTTGGTTACAGTAATAACTTGCAACATTTTGCTTGATTTGTTGGTGATTCTTTTGTTTGATTTATGTGTCATTTGATATATATTCACAAAAAAGCAATTTTTCTTATTCTCTATCAGCATCAAAAAAAAATTTGGTATAGATATGTCGTATCCATTTTGATATGCCTCGATTCATACAAGGGTATCAATGAAAACCATAACTAATGTTCGCCCTAAAAAAAATAACAGTACTTAGGTACATGATCCGCTATAGTTTACAGTTGATCCACATCTCCATCTGAAGATAAATTGGGTTCAATACAAAAGGGGTGCAGTATTTTTTAATATTATTGCTAGTGTATGAATATGAAAAAATTAATACTTTCCTCTGAATCTCATTTAACTGATGGTCTATTTTGAGCGGATGTATCTTTCTATATTTTTTTCAGAGTTATCTGCTTTTATAAATATCGGAACATTTTCGATTCCTGTAGCAATATAACTTGACAGGAGCCATTCGCCTGGCGCGAATTCCAATGTTTTTTCAAGTATTCCATTATCTATAGTGAATGTATTACTAACAACATTTCTGTCATATGGTCTTGGAAGTGTTCCAACAAAATAGGTATGAAGTTGTTGTAAAGCACTAGTATTAAGATATGCAATTCTTTGAGTAGCAATACATCCTCCCAATCCGAATTTTCTCCCTTGACGCAAAAGAGTTTCAATTCCTTCACTGCACTCTCTATCTATACCACGTGCATTGGATAAATCAAGAATTAACTCTTGTGCTTCATCAAATACAAAGAGTATATGAGGTTTAACTTTAAATTGTTTTTTTCTCCTTTTAAGCATTTCTTGACTTATCGATACAGCAAGTTTTTTTATTTCATAAGGA
>JANWKP010000053.1 GCA_025451315.1 Nitrososphaerales archaeon
ATACAGAGTCCAAAATTAATTCAGGTTCATACGGTTGATAATATGACAGTCCGCCAATTAGAAAGAATTCCTTACACCAAACTTTATTCCATGGTTCAGGTTTATTGAGCTCGAATACAACTTCAGTTTGCTGCCTAGATATTTCTCTTAATTCTTTATCATCTAGTTTTATCAGTTCTTTGTACCTTTGCTCGAGTTTCAAATGAAGTGCTTCCAGATCTTTTTCAGCTGAAATTCCCAATCTTTTGATATCGTATATCATTTTATCAGCACCAAGCACCTTTAATTGACGCAATTTAGCATAATGGCGTACATCTGAGTATCGACGAAGAATATAAGACTCAAATAAGTAACCATATAACAGTACTCTAACTGGCATTTTATCAAGAGTTTCGTTTAAGCTGATGAAATAAGGATCACTGGAATAAATAGAATTTCTATGAGTTAATTTGCTATCTTCAGTTGATGGTTTCCCTCTAGGTCTTTTAGATTTTTTTCTTTCGTAAGAACACGTATATTTCTATATTGTGTCAAGACATTAAAAAGATCACTGCGATCAATATTCTTAACGTCTCCATGAAGTCTTGATTGTAATTGTGTTTGAGAAAAATGAGTGTAAATGCGCCCAACTTAACAGTAAAAGAAGATGGCACAACGCATCCGGACCCCAGATGTATATTAAATTATGATGGCATAGATTTATCAGGGGGTTCAGTCACAGGCTCAGCAGGTCGAACGACATGGCGACTTTCAAATTTTGTGTGTCGAGAAAGCGGCCTAGATGAAGGATTAGCAGTAGATTTTCCAGTTAGCTTTGTTGCCACACCATTAAGCGACAAACCTGCTTATATAACGGTTAAATTTTTAGGAGTAGTGACCCCGAAGGACCTCGATATTGAAGTTTACAGTTGGGATAGTCAAGGTAACCCAGCACCCTTCACGTATTTTTACTGGCGATGCCGAATACCACTTTCCACTGTCATTTTTAGACAGCCTCCAGTAGACAGAAAGTTAGACACTCACTAAGACAACTTCTGAATCGATCTCTTTCTTGTTTTTATAAAGTCCGAAAATATTGCTGACATAGTATTTTTAAATATTCGTGGGAAGATATTTGTGATACTATACTGACCTACTAGATACTTGTGATATTAAGATCTCTGCAAATTCCAGATCTTTTAATGTGGATGTTCATGTATATGAGCATGCAAACAAAGAGAAGATTGACGCTGTAATTGCAAACGCCATCTATGCTATGACTGAAACACAAGGTCGCATTAAGAAGGAATTGTTAGGAGTTGCAGAATAAACAATGAGCAAGAAGAAGGAAAACTATAATGACCTTCCAGACAGAGGTTTCATTGTACCAAGTCGCATAGGAGATCATATGAAGATACTTAGAACGCGTGCAAGTATTAGAGGAAATATGCAAGATTCGTGGAGAGGACTTGAGAGAATATCTTGTAAAAGCATTACAAAATCAAATGGATGGTGATTTAGAAACTCCTCAAGACTTGGGCCTGGACTATTGTAAACACCTAAAAAGTATACTCAATGGTGAAGGAGGCCAATAATAGATATCAATGGCATAGCAGCCATGATTAGTTAGAATTTAATTTTATATTTTACTTCTTTGATATAATTGTACGCCGTACCGACATTTACCAACTGGGCTAGTTTATTGTTCCCACATGACTAGTCCAGTTTTTTATGGAGCGCATTGGGGATAATTTACACTATTTTATATCACTTACATGATATCAAACGGTTATTATACAATATTCCTTGTTCTAACTTATGATTAACATGTGAGCTAAAAAGGGCTAAGGCTGAGCCTTCTTTATGTCTTTGCTCATTGGGGAATACCGTCAAACACCCCAGTTCCGCCGCCAATGCCTCCAAGTGCACCACTACCGTCGGTGGGACCACATGTAGGATCACATACTGGACACCCAGTGCCACCACTTCCCGCAGCGCCGCCATAGCCATATATGGGATCACTTGGCACTAAAGAGTATCCAGCCAGGGTCTTGTAACGCTACTGTGATTTATGCATCTGACAAGAGTTCTGAAGTTATTAAATTACCCTTCAATTTTCCTGCCTCGGATATAAGTTCTAGAATTGCAGAAATGCTGAATAGCAACTGAATATTTAGTCTGGTTTAACAATAGGTGATATCTTCCACCTATTGTAAACATTTTGGATTGGTTTGCTTGGGAACTTGTCTGTGGTAGGATTACGTATATACGGTGTGGAATTTATTGCCAACTTGTATATTAATGAAAATCGTTCACATAAATAATACGGCAGGAATTGCATCTTTACTTGCCTGGCAGCAAAAAAACATGGGACACACCGCAGAAGTATTTACATTTAATAGTGCGACTCAAAGACAGTTCGGTGGTAAGAAATTTATTTACCGTTGGCCACTTTCCCGCTGGAATTTCTACAACTCAATTAATAAATTTGACGTTTGGCATTATCACTACCCTTATGGATCTTTAAAAAGGAATCTAGAAAAGCGGAAACACCACAAGCCAATTCTAAAACACTATCATGGTGATGACCTAAGAGGTCTGGTTGACATAGACTTTTGTCTGGTTTCTACTCCAGATTTATTGAGGTTTGCCCCTAACGGAAAATGGTTACCGAATCCAATTGATATTGAAGGAATGAATTCTATGTTAACTGAAGTTTCATTTGAAACCAAGCTGCTGAAAGTATTGTACTATCCAAAAGTGTACGAATCAGGTATTCACTCGCGAGAATTACAGATTAAGAGATCAATTTTAGCTCGCCTAGAGTCGGAGGAAAAGCTTACTTTGATTTCAATCCTTGATCTTCCGCATAAAAAGGCACTTAATCAGATTGCCAAGTCTGATATTGTTGTTGGAAAGATACTGCCTGTTATGGGTTGGATAGGAAGAATAGAACTTGAGGCGATGGCACTAGGGAAACCAGTCATTGCGCAGGTGTCTGACGAACTATACGAAAGATATAAACCTCCGGTATTTAGGACCTCAGAAAAAACTTTCCAATCAGATCTGGAGTATCTTTTAGAAGATACTAATACGAGGGGTAAACTGGTGAGGTCGGGACTAATTTATGTTAAGGAAAATCATTCAGTTAACAGCGTGTGCAACTCGCTAGATAAGTATTATACATCAATTTAAAGAACGAAAATTTGGTTAACATTTTTTGTTGTTGATTAGCAATGCCAGGGAAGAATTCAATCCACGATCAACCTCATAAGATTAATAATAAGACTAACGAAATTTTTTTTTGTCCGTGCATGGTTACTATCCAGAAAAAATGGGATATGAATCCCTAGTATTTCGTACGGCAGTCTTGAATGGTTTTGAGTATCCATGATCCTGAAATTCGAAAAGCCATTAGGACGATCCAACTGTCTAGAATAAAATGCTACTTGGGATTAAAAAGTCATTAGTACCATATTTGCATACGGTACAGTTTATTTCATAATGATTGATACGAAATCCGGTCGTAGGTTTAAATGCTGTTTACTTAATGCTCTCTGACTCTTATTTCTTGAGACATCGATTAGACCCATATTAGCAATCTAAACGAATCTTGACAAGAAAACCCGCCTAATCATTTGAAGGATTTATACCGTCATATGCTTGTTAATATATAAAGAATTATTTTTCATGTTGTAATGTTGAATGTATTATATTTATCAGAATCTGGTTTACCATTGGAGAGTAGAAAAATCTGCCATAAGTGGACGTAAATTGGGATATCAGGTTTTCTTCTGTGACGGAAAAATAAAATATACAATCGAAGATATTTTAGTAGAATTTATGAGAAATATACTGGACCTAGACTTAATAAAAATCGCAGCGGTGATTACCAATACTTGAAAATTTTACACATGACTTATCTAGGATTGCCAAACTGGCGAGCCGAGAAGGCTGCTATTTGCGGATTAGCAAAAGGATATACGGTACAATTTGCAGGAAAAAGTTCTCCAAAATACCATAACAAAATTTTTTCAGAGATATTTGCAATAAATTGGACAGCCAAGGCGCGTTGGGGGATACCATTTTATTGGGACAAAATAAAAAATCAGGCAAATAAAATTCTAAAATCCTCTCAACCTGATATCGTGCACGCGCATGATTTATTTACCGCCAAAATGATCTCAGAATTAAAAATACCTTTTGTATATGATGACTATGAATTCTGGTCTAAATACGCAAAAGTTTTGTCTGAAGTTACAGAATCACCTATTCAGGAAAATTTCTTTAAAAGTAAAATAAAAAAATTTCTCCAAAAACGAGCCATTATCTTATGGAAAAATTGGGAGAAAGATGTCATCTCTTCTCATCCTACTATTACTGTTTCTGATGCTATCGCTAGTGAATTGAAGTCTATTGGTAATACTCAAAATGTATTCGTAGTACCAAATTTTCCACTAAAATCTGAAATACTTCAAATCTCGCCAGTTTTACATGAAGAATTTACAACAGTATTTCAAGGAAGTGATGGATTGAACCCTGAAAAACTTCCTCATCGAAATATGAATGGTATCCTAGATGTGTTTAAGAACAATAACGTAGGAAATTTTGTACTTATAGGATTCGAAGGAAAAAATTCTGATAAAATAAAATATACTGGATTTATTCCTAGAAAGGAAATGTTTGAAGAAATGAGAAAGCATTCAGTAGGTTTAATTCCATGGAAGAAACACTGGTCACATTATTATTTGAATCCCAATAAATATGCAGAATATGCACATGCAGGTCTTTTTGTTATGTGTACGTCATCTTTACAAACAATCATAGATACATTAAAACATAATTGTGTAACATTTGAAAACTATGAAGATATGGTAGACAAATTAACATATTTTAAAAATAATATGGATGAGCTTTATAATAAAAGAATAAAAACATATGAATTCGCCAAAGAGAATCTTATATGGGATAAATATGAAGAAAATATAATGAAGGCGTATAAGATGGCTTAATTTCAGCTTATTGGATTTTAATATTAGAATTAATTATTTAGGTTTCATAGTCAATTCAAATTCAATAAATTTTACATTTCAGTAGTTTGCACTTGACTCTCATACTGGTTTTCGGTAAAGATCAGACAATGCGTACTTTCATCGAATCTTCTATAGAAGTTTTAGCAGCTACGTAAATAATGAAATCAAATTCTACGTCTATAAAATTTCGGACTGGTAACGTCTGGCTTCCTATATGGAGCTTTCTTTCCATCACGATTTGAGACATTGCGCTCGTATCATACAACAATTTCATTGTGTGAATGAATCTTGCTCCTGTAATTAGGATAGACATGTTTGCTTAATCTACCTAAACTAATATTCCCACATTTCGGATCTGTAGTTCTTATACCAGTCGACCATCTGCTCTACTACCTTCTCAAAGGTTATTTGTGGTTTGAATCCAACCAGTTATCTGGCCTTCTTAATATCTGCATAAAGTCTGCTCAGAGACATACGCAATGACCTGTTTTCCTAGAGCCATCGCCGTTAGTAGAGCATATTCAAATAATTTCCTTTCATGCCATTAAACTTATTGACAAATATACAGCACGGACGATATTAAAATCAAATTATCTTTCAGATAAAAAAGAAGAAAATTTCTATAAAGAATACGCCGAAATTCACTCGGTTGAAGAATCAAAAGAACTTACGGAAATAGCATACAGGAAAGTCGCACTCTATGTTAAAAAGAGAAAAGCAAAGGGCTATATTTCGATTTTCGAAGATGGAGAATTAGCATATCCTTCATAGTGGACCGGTTGGTTGATTACTTATAGAAGATATATCATATCGGACCCGGTTTTAGCTGTCCCGAATATATCAACGATTGTATAAGGTGTTCAAATTTATCTTGCTTCTTCATGAGTTGCTCAATTTGCTTATCTTTCTCTTCCAATTTTCCGTTGATACCTTAAATTGATGTGCGTAAGATATTTCGAATACTTCTGGAAGACCATCCAATGCTTCTACCTTTCTTCAGTTTCTTATTTAATTATGTAGCATGGCGTAACACTAAAAGGTAATTTTTTGATTTCATACTTTTTACCCTTGAAATACTCTTCAACTGCCTTATTTGCACCAGGAAAAATGCTGCAATAATCATCCAGGACAATAATTCCACCTTTGACTACATGAGGGTATAAAAATTCTAATGTCGTTTTCGTAGGTTCGTAAACATCGACATCAATATTTAATAAGGATATTCTCAAGTATGGATGCTCTTTAATATATGCAGGAACAGTTACTTTTATGTCACCTTTTATCAATTCTACATTTTTTTCAATTCCCTTATGTCTTAGAACTTTCATCAATTGTTCTTCCGAAATGCCTTCTTCCCCACTATCTGTGATAAATTTTTCCCTAGATTTTTTATCATCTTCATAATTAGTTTCAGGAAACTTCCCAAAACTATCGAAACCGATAACCTTTTTTGAAATTGGATTGCACAGTAACTCCCTGAGAGTAGTGAAGCGAATCAATGACGAACCTTTAAAAACCCCACATTCCACAATAGCACCAGGAATATCAATGGTTAATTTAAAAAGCTCGTAATGTGCGATAATTTTTGCAAGACGATTTATGTCA
>JANWKP010000054.1 GCA_025451315.1 Nitrososphaerales archaeon
AACAACTAGACATAATCACGACTAAAATATGTAACTAAAGGGAAATGAAAGAATAACCTGCCTATCTAAATTTCGATTTCACATATTACACAAGTCCATATTCTAAATCATTATTAATTCTATCAAATATTCATTCAGTTGGTGAATGGCAGAATCAGATTAAAAAAATTTAAAATTCCAATGATAAAAAAGAATCGGTATTTCCAGTTATCTCATATTAGACCACCTTATTACCATCTATCTTCAATTTATGAGGGATTATCAAATTCTTGATACAAGTTTAATCCCACATTTATCTGCTCACCGAAAGAACGTTTATTTTTATGATGTCCTGTTTTATGGTTTTGTTATAGGAAAAGGGTTGGAAGGGGTTAAAGGTATTGTGCCTATTGTAAAGTCGAGTTGCCTGCTCCCACATAATTGAATGCTATAAGCGCACCAGGGCTCCACAAAGTTGTGGTAGGTATAATGGGACCGTCTTTCATGGCTTGTACAGGGCCTGCCGGGTCTGTAATTACGTAAATGGTACTTCCGTCTGGACTAAAAGCAATATCTCGATAGCGGTTCTCAGAGCGGAAAAGATCTTGAGGTTTACCTTTGACTGCTGTGCCGTTGTCGTCCAGTGTCATTTTGATGATCTTTCCTCCCTTCAATGTAGTCATTAACAAGTTATTCTCCAATCCGGGAATAGTATCAGCTGTATAAAGACGCAAACTCGATGGTGCAACGGTTGGATAACACGTAGAGGTCATCTCTCCACATGACTTGCCTGCCTCTGTAAAGTTAAAGCCTTTATCTACAGTGTAAAACGTTTGAATTGGAGGGACGAAATTTGTTGCATTGAATTCACTTTCATTTTTTACAGTCACACCAACAGGTGCAGGTGCTACATCGTTAAATTTTAATTCTGGACAATTCTTTGCTGCAGACCAGTTATAGTACTGATACGCTTTGTCGTCAATATAGCCTGAGACATAAGGCCATCCATAGTTTCCACCTGCTACAAGACGGTTCACTTCGTCATCAGAATTATCGCCATGCTCTGAAATGTACATATCGCCAGTAGGGCCAACTGCTATACCTTGAGCATTACGATGACCATAGGTGTAGATATGGCTTTGGATTCCATTAATAACAGGATTGTCTTCAGGAATTGAGCCATCTGGATTCATACGAAGCACTTTACCTTCGTAAGTACTCCAGTTCTTGGCTGACACATCCTCAGCCGTTGGAAGGTGTTGTGCCATGTTGTTCAGACATGCTAAAGCCAGTTGGTTTTTGCCCTGATCTCCTATAGTATAGTATAGCTTGCCATCAGGTCCGAATGTCATACGTCCAGAGTTATGATCACTGCTTCCTGATAAACCACTAATTAGATCTAGTGGCTCGCTAATATTGTTTGTAGATGGATCGTAGGTGAATCGAGTAATTTTGGTTTTGAGCTCAGGCGCTGCTCCTTCATCTTGACTACCCGAGTTTCCCTCATAAGTGTAGGCAACGTAAATATAATGTGTGCTATTGAAGTTGGGGTCAAATGCCATTCCTAGAACTCCATCCTGACCTGCGGATTGGTTAACGTTAGGGATAGGCATGCTGCTGAGCTTTGTACCATTATTTGGATCTATTCGTACAATGTCCTTTCCTACTCGTTCTGTGATCCAGAGCGTATCGTCAGGACCATAAAGAAGATTCAAAGGTGCGCTAAAATTTCTTGCTATCACATTTACTGAGAAACCCTGTTCATTCAAAAGTTGTTCACGGGCTTGCTGTTGTGCTGGTGTCAAGGTTTCATTACTTGAAGGAAATGGATCTTCTCCTTGTGCCAGTACTGTTTGGACAATACTTGTATTTGAAGTAGTAGTAGAAAAGCCACTAAACATTGCTGGAACTACTGACAAAATTATTAGTCCAAATAATGCTAATGTCGTAATATTTCGGTTAACATGAAATTTTGCATTTGTATGGATTATCAATACAAAAGCTAATAGTAATAAACTATATAAAGAATTATTTAGCAGTTTTGTGACGTATTGTAATTGTCCTCATTTATTCTTCTTGTCTGCTTTCATTTTTTCACTAATGATATTCAGATATTAAATACCAAGAATAACTGAAAATCTTACTTGCAACAACCATAAATGAATCAAATTATAATATAAGATAATGAAATCCATTCAAATAAACAATTATGGAGGAAGCGACGTTGTCGGCATAAACGATAACGTCTCTATACCAAAAGTATCCCCCGGTAAGGTTCTTGTTGAAGTTAAGGCATCTGGAGTTAACCCAGTTGACTGGAAAATACGTGAAGGATATTTTCAACAAATGGTTCCACTCCAATTCCCCGCAACACTTGGGACAGATTTTTCAGGAGTAGTTAAAGAATTAGGAGAAAATGCATCAAAGAGTTTTAACATAGGTGATGAAGTCTATGGACAAGCATCCGTACTGTCTGGTGGGTCTGGATCTTTCGCTGAATTGGTTTTAACAAATAATGACAATGTAGGACCTAAACAAAGACTCTAAATCCTATAGAAGCCTCCGGTATGCCCCTTGTAGGTGTCAGTGCGTGGCAGGCGCTTGTAGAAAATATTGGATTATCAAGATATCAAAAAATCCTAATTCATGGAGGAGCAGGAGGTATTGGTTCAATAGCAATACAGCTCGCCAAGCATCTGGATGCCTATGTTGCGACAACAGTAAAATCCGAAGATAAAGAGTTTGTTCAACAGTTGGGAGCAGATAAGATAGTTGATTACACAACGCAAAGTTTTGAGAATATACTACAAGACTATGATGCAGCACTTGATACTGTGGGTGGCGAGACCTATAGAAAATCCTTTAAAGTACTGAAAAATAACGGAACTATCGTCTCTATGTTAGAACAACCAGATTCTAATTTGATGAAGCAATATGGCGTCAAAGCGATATTTCAATTTACTGAGACAACGAATGAACGATTGACTAAATTGGCACAATGGATAGATCAAAATAATATTAAAGTAAATGTTGAAAAGACCTTTCCATTAGATGAAACTGCCAGGGCACTAGATTACCAGAAGGATAATCATCCTCGGGGAAAAGTGGTCATCACAATAGGATAAAAACTATTTCTAATCTATTTAAATCTCTTCTTTTGTTAATTTTATGATGATCATATATGTGATCTTATAATAAGAACTGATATCTGCATATAGCCTTCTATAATTCTAATGTAAAATGCTTGATCTAGTTCAAATGCGTAAATAACTGAATCAGCAACCAATGTATAGTAACGATAGTCTTTATTCAATGAATTATTATAAATGAATGATATACTTCGAATAGGTAGTTGGTGAATCGAATCGACAATAAGAGTTCCAATGCTATTAGAGATATCAATTGGAGATCCTAAATTTGTTGCTTGATGGCTCAAAGACCGCAGGAGAAATCTCAGATTAATTGAAAATTCTTCACCATTTTTGTTATGATTTAATTAATGATCGAGCATTTCTAAATTATTTAATGACATGTAACTAATTTATAAGAACTAGGACAATATTAAGAATCTTTATCTATATCTATAATTTATGTCATCGATTGTTTTTGTAATTCAACATTATGGATTGGGATCAGAAAATGAAATCATAATGGAAGTAAAAGAATTCTGAGATAGATGAAGTTAATTCATTATACGGAGCTTTTAGCATTTCTGTAAGAATTTCTACCGAGAGCATTTATGTTCTATAGAGATAATTACTATACAAATCAAAAGAATAGAATCATTTATACCTTAACCTTGATCATGATATATTGATGATGATAATATGATCTCTAAACATGAGATATGAAAATGCTCTCAATCTACTCTTTAATAATCAAGACTTTTTTAGGATAATAACTGAAATATATTCAAAAATGGTTATTACTATAAAGAAATACAACTGCATTAAGCAGAGCTTTTGATGATGTTGCATTTTCTAATGTGATTTTTTCACAAATACAATCACCGAAACCAAAGAACAATCAAAAAATCTTTCTGAAATTGGAAAAAGAAATGTATGTTTCTATTGAATTTTGGGTTAAACTCAGACTCAATATTCTAATTGTAACGTGATCGATCAGTTTCTTCTTAGACATGATCAGTCAATTAGGATAAACAACTAAATCATCTGATTGACGAAGAGCGAATGAAGTTACTTTATGAGGATTAAAGCGTTTGCTGTTCCCAATAATATTGTAAACAGAAATACCTTCAATCATAACAAGATAGTCTGCTATTAATCTTCTATGACAGCGCCATGGCACTGCTTCTGAACACATAACAGCAAGAAAACTATCACAATTCGCTAAAAGTAAAAGTAATTCTTTTATACCTTCTTTAAATGAATTTGTTACCATATAGTCTGCATAGAATTTAAAAGACTTGTTTTTCCACCCATTATTATCATATATTGATGCTTTGTCAGGTTCCTTTCGTCTTCCGCCAAGCTTCTCTATATGCCTATATCCCATGTTTTTCAGTAAGAGCTCTCTAATCATATTTTCTTTGTTAAACTGCGGACAAACTCTAGAACCAGGATATCTACGTACATCAGCTATTGATGCAATCTTATTATCTTCTAAGAGGCCAGTAAATTGATCCCAATGACGATTCGAATGCCCTATAGTAAATACCGCTGGTTCATTCAACATTGAATTGGTAAAGTTATAACTTTCTCCTTTTTAAATGAAATCAGTAAATATTTTGTACCAAATGAAAAATTTTATAAATGATTGGTTAAAGATGATTTCTAAAGATAAATGGGCTCTTCACTTATACGTCTTTAATTTACTATTATGATAATCCGATATTTAACTCAATTACTACCATTTATTAGCGGATAGTGGGAAGGACAACACCGTTTGCGATTATTCAAGTAATTTTTTGTTGATGTAATTAAATAGACATACCGTACTTAAAGAAAAATAATTGTTAGAGGTAACACTATTAATACTATCACTATTCAAACATTATATTAAATCTTAAATTTAATCCCTTGAATTTGTAGAACTATCTAATTATGATTTTTGTTCATGAGCTTATCTTTTTCTTATTGCTTCTTCGCCACTTTGTTTTGTTCCTATTATATATGCATTATCAACATCTTTAACAAATATAATACCGTGCGGTTCTTTTCCTGGTTGTATACTATTCAATATATCATCAACAATTTCTTGGACCACTGAATCAGAAACTACCGACTCAAGTTTCGTAATTTTGATATGCTCGGGGATAATGGATTTTCCAGTCATATACATGCGGACCATTTCAGGAACTGGCTCATGTTCTATTGGACCTGCGCCCATTAAATCATAAAATGCAACTCCACCAACTTCATGTTTGTTGAGAATATCTATTATGTCAGAGCTTGTTTCTGGTTCAACATAGATTACTATTTGTTTCATACAACATTTACATACCATAATTAGATAAATGTTTATATTAGCCCGTTAAGCTAAAACCCGCTCTTCCGATCGTCATAGGGATTTGCAAACAAGTTAGTCCATTGTTACTATGGTCTCCATTCCATTCCTTTATTCAGTAAGGAGAGTGGCCCTAAAATTTTTTAAGGCAGCTTGAACGTTAAAGAATAAAATTAATTTAGAAATCAACTAGTTGAATTTAGTATCATTGTATTCTCTTGAAAAGCTGTTAGAATCGAAACTAGATTATTAACTAGATTTTATCCATTAGTAAGTTTTCTTGAATTCATGTCAATTAAGGGCATAATATGAATAGTTTCTTAGAAATCTAGACAAAAATAGGTGATGCTTTTATATTTTGAAATTTAAAGATTATAGAATATGTTTTCCGTCACTTTTCCTTCCGGACGCAAAGTTGTCCCTGCTTTAATCGTCGTAGATATGCAGAATGGCTTTGTAAGCAAAGGTGGATCCTATGATAAATTAGGAATGAACACATCCAATTATAGAGAAATAATACCAAATATCAAAGAGTTGATTCAATGCTGTAGGAGCAAAGATATTCCTATTTTTTATACCGAAGCAGTTAGAGAGGACAGTGGTATCGATCTTTTGACTAGAGTACACAACTTCTTACCTAAATCAAGACAAGAACGACTCAAGGTTCCCATTTGTATAAGAGGTACATGGGATGGGGTAACAATTGACGAGTTAAAGCCGCAAGACGAAGATCACGTTGTTATAAAACGAAGAGATTCTGCTTTTCAAGACACAGAACTACGGGTTTGGCTTCAGAGTGAAGGCGTTAATCTGTTGATATTTGCAGGAATCGATACATCAATTTGTGTAGAGACATCGCTAAGAGATGGATTCAACTTAGGATATGATGTGGCATTAATATCTGATGCCACGGCATCAGGAAATAAGGAGCATTACAAGACCACCCTAGAAAGGGTATCTGATTACTATGGATTAGTAATGGATGTAGAACGTTTTAAAAAAGCGATTAGCGGTTTGGACAAAGTGAGAAAGAACGAGGTAGACTTGCATAACGCATCAGATATAACATTAAATTCATTTCTTGAGGAATTTAATTTACTTGATCCGAGAACGTTTGCTCTTGCTAATGAGTCTTAAGATAACATTTTGAATTCGGATTGTTATCTATTATATGCCAGATCGACTTTTAAAATAACAATCTACCCATGATATGCTATTATTTTGATTCAAATTTGTGTTTAAATAAAATTAATCTATTAATGAACTATAAGTACTTCTAGAGAATTAACGCTGAATTGTTATATAATAAAAAAATCATATAAGAATGATTTATCTTCCACCAATAAATAGTGAGTATAAATCAATTATATTTTATCAAGATTGATAATTTTGGTTATCTCAAATAAATCTATCAATAGTTGTAGTCTTTATCATTATAGAAATCTTAACAGTCATGTTTGTTGTCACTCTAAAACTAATTTCAAAATATGCCAAATAGATGGGTATATCAAGTATAATCAATAAAGTTGAAGTATCAATAAACATGATTTCGCGTAATCTTATCACAAGAATCGGGTTATTTTTGGGCCCATTTTTGTTCATGATTGTAATCTTTCTTCCATTACCACAAATAGACGAGTTGTCAATTGAAGCTAAGGTGGTTTTGGCAGCAACCCTCTGGATGGCCGTCTGGTGGATTACCGAAACAGTTCCTATCTACGTAACCGCTTTATTGCCTCTAATAATCTTTCCATCACTTCATGTCACTAGTTTCACAGAAACC
>JANWKP010000055.1 GCA_025451315.1 Nitrososphaerales archaeon
AGTTATGAAATCCGAATCTAGTAGGGTTCTATAACATTTAATCGCACAGGGAGTTCTTTAACCTGATTATGCATATTAGTGCTTAAGACCGGATGGTTTGGTATGACTTTTCGTAACAGTCTGGGCCCGTGGGGATACGGTTCAAGATTGAATATAATCTAAATATTTAGTTTGATATGTACCGGGAGTGGGATTCGAAGCATTGTCATAAAAACAAGGAATCTAATTCTATTTGGACTTGAAAGTGAAAGGATTTTCTTATTGTGTTGACGCTTTCAGTGGCCAGTCTTTCAAAATGAAAAAAAGAGGGAACAGAGGTCAAAGATACTTCTAGTTTACAGTAACAGTGCCTGACATCCAAGGATGGATTACACATATGTAATAGTATGTACCAGGATTCTCAAAGGTCATTGTGAAGGAGGTGATGGGCGGAGCACCTGGTGGGACTTGCCCCATTGGCCACATCCACCCAGAGTTGACATAACTTTCATCACCGGTAAAGGTATAGTTTGAGTTGAGTGGGAGGTGGGTCACATTTGTCTTGGTGCTGTCAACCGCAACTGGAGCAGAGGCCCTATAGTTATCCACTATCACTAATTTGTTATTTGGATTGGAGTTGGCAGGGATTTTTGTTGGTTCAACATTTGGAGCAGGAATCGCAGAAATTAATTCGGTGTTGTTTGGAACGCTAAAGGGGGCGACCAGAGGAGGAATCATTTCCTTGTCCTTACTAAAGGTGACGGTGTGAGGCTCTGCAACCTGCATAGGATTGGTCCATGTGACGCTTTCGCCGATATTCATTGTTACATTTTGGGGAGTAAATTTGTCCCAGTCTGTTCCGTTTCCCCCAGCACCTACTGTGCTTGAAATAGCATTGGCTTCTCCTTGTGATGACACACCAAATACTACAAAATGGGAAAAAATAAGCAAATATGCACTAAAGGTTATAGTGTTTGTTATCATCGTATTTTCAAAATGTCAGGAAATATAAAAACCTATGGTCATTGTTAAACAAGATAGTTTCTTATTTATCAACATTCTAACATTCAATGAAGTTTTATGCGACCTTCATAACACAAAAGATTGATTTTTTGTTTAGATCAAATACGATATATTATTTCGCATATCATTAATAAAAGACAGAAATGATGTTGATTAAGCATGTTCTCTGAGGCAATGCCAATTTGTGAAAAATATCTTTCTCATTTCAACACTAAATATGATTATGCTTTATTATCATCAAATTTCATATAATAACAGTAATAGTGACTAATAGAATAAGAATAGAGAATAGCGAGAAAAAAATGAAGACAAAAATTAGCTTTTGTTATTTATTAAATGCTATTTACTCAATGCTTCCTCATAGTACTGACTCTAAACATTAGGCAAAATTCTTTAAACTACTCATTACTTAATTTTTCATTAAAGATAATTATCATCCGACTTTCTATAAGTATGAATCAATATGTAATAGAAATACGGTAAATAATATGGGAATTAAAAGGTAACTTATGCAATCAAACAACTTTCTTATTCAAGAAATAATAAACAGAGCAAGAGTTGCCAGACTTTCTACAATTGATTATAAGAAACAAATACCTCATATAGTACCTGTCGTTTTTGCATTTGATGGGCACCATTATTTTATACCATTAGATGATAAAAGAAAAAAAGAAAAAGTTGAAAACCTAAAAAGAGTTAGAAACATTCAACAGTATCCCAATGCTGCATTACTCATAGATGAATATAATGAAGACTGGAGCAAATTAGTTTTTGTAATGATTCAAGGCAAAGCGTATCTAATTGGTGGAGATGAAGAAGAAATAGAGAGAACCTGCAAATATGATCATAATAATAAGAATAAGAATAATAATGTTCCTTCAGTAAAAAAAGGACATAGATTGCTTTATCAAAAATATACTCAATACCAGAAAATAGGAATTGGTAAATATTGCATAATTGTAAAACCACAAAAAATAATATTTTGGAAGAGTGAATGACTTTTTATCTTTTGATTAGGTCTTACCTATCGGGCAAATTTTGAAAACTGCCTTGTGAGATCTATCATTTTATCTATATCTTTACCAATAGGTGAAAAGTTATAAGCAAATATTATATGATCCACATTCAGGTCTTTTATTTTTCTTATATCCTCACCAATTTCATCAATTGTTCCTGTTAAGGTAGGTCTATCAGTATTATTATCCGGATTAAAAGTACTGTCTTTAAGATATGGATAAGCTAGGAGAATAATTTTAAAATTAGTAGAATCTTTATTAGTCTTGGTTATTTCATTTCTAAAGTTATTTACAACACTTTGAACATAACCGAATGGTGCTATACCACCAATAATCCCAAGCCAGCCATTTAAATCATTTTCAACTATTCTTCTTAATGCATTGGGGCTAAAACCCCCCAAATATACAGGGATATGTGGCTTTTGTACCGGTTTCGGTCCAATTTTTGATTTGGGTATGTTATAATACTGTCCTTTAAATTCAACAGATTCATCCATCCATATCCTTTTTAGCATCTTAACGTATTCATCGGCTCTTTTTCCCTTATTATTAAATGGAATGTTAGAAGCCTGAAATTCGTCTTTGGACCAGCCTATTCCGAATCCAGAAATGACTCTACCCTCAGAAAAGACATCTAGTGAGGCAAGTCTTCTAGCTAAAATTACTGGATTATGAAATAGCATATCTATTACTGATGTTCCTAAGGAAATTTTATTGGTCCGTGCAGCTAAAAATGAGAGTGTTTCTAAAGGATCAAGCATTATCTGGTATTCTTGAGGAAGACTTCCGTCTGGAGTTGCAGGGTAGGGAGTTTGGGGATTAATCGGCCAAAGGAGTCTTTCAAATGTCCATATAGAATCAAAACCTTCACTTTCTGCAGTTTGTGCCATTTGTAGCATATTCTCTTTTGTTGCTTGTATACCAGCTTGTGGTAGTGAGATACCAACTTTCAAGATGAATAGAGTGATTGTTGTAATATTAAAACATTCTAGTCGACAAAATCAAACATTTTTCGAACCTTACTTCCATATATTATTATCAATCCTACACAGTCCAAATAAAAATTTTATATCAAATGATCGAGTAATATATTCTAAAGTACTTTACAAACCAACAACATTAAACAATATTCGATATAATATGTAGTAACAGTTCTCATCCGTGGGGATTAAATTCCCTGTGGTAGTAGGGTTCTTTCACATAAGTATTAATTAACAATTATTCGATGCAAGAATTGAAATAAAACTATTGAACAACTTTAACGAAGATGAAAAGGATAAATTAGTATGATAAAAGTTGTAGATTATCATATCTATTATTTACCATATTCATCATGACGGCGAACCCAATACTGTCGAAATGCATGACCTTCTTCACCTCGTCCCTTGGGAACTAGGTCAAGATAATGATATGCTACATTAAACGCATCAATGCCCCGTTCAAAAGTTGAATATGTATGAAAAATTTGTCCTGATGGATTCTTATAAAATACACTGACACCTTCCTTGTCTGAAACACCAGTGTCCTGTAAAGCATAATTATAGTATGCTTCCTTCTTTGTTAATTCTTCCTGTGTGAACGATACATGGTAATCAAAATTAAAATCAATATCATAAGAGGAGACCCAGTGAAAATTCCAACCCATCCGTTTTTGGTATGTAGCTATCTTGTTATATGGTGCTCGAGACACTGCAATCATTGTTACATCCCTTTGATTTAGGTGAATGATTATGTTATTGAAATTATCTCCCCAAAAGGAACAACTTGGACATCCTGCTTCCCAGTCTGGACCATACATAAAATGATAGACTATTAGTTGACTTTTTCCACTAAAAAGTTCTGACAATGTCTGTTTCCCATTAGGTCCACCAAAAACATATTCTTTATCAACCATAACCCAAGGTAAATCTCGCCTCGTTTGACTAAGTTGATCACGTGCATGGGTAAACTCTTTTTCTTTGGTTAGCAATTCTTTACGAGCTTTTATCCATTCATCTTGCGATACAATTGTATGATTGTCGGAGAGGTCATTATCTTTTTTTCCATTTCTCTCTTCTTGCTCTTTTATAGACATCCAAAATAACTATGATTGATATTATTTAAACATTTAAATAACTATGCAACTAATTTATTATAGTTATGGCGCCTTCGGTCTGGAAAGTACTAGCTGAGGACAGTAGAAGACAGATATTATTACTATTAAGAGAACGGGATATGTATCCTACAGAGATTGCCAAGTATTTTGATACAACGTTGGCTGCAGTATCTTCTAATCTAAGAATTCTGAAGGATGCTGATCTGATAAAAGAAACCAGAGAAGGGCAAAAAAAAAGATATTCAATTAATCCTAAAACTTCAATGGAAATAAAGGATTTTTTTGATAAGATGTGGGGTCATAATCTCAATGATCTTAAAGAGTTTGTAGAGGAGAAAAGTAATAAAGAAAAAGAGCATGGAATTAGAAAGAAATGAATGAAAAAGATTATGATATAATTAAGAAAGAGATAGTAATAGATGCATCAGTAGATAAAGTATTTTCAGCTCTAATTGATCCTGAGCTATTAACCCAATGGTTTCCTAACATAGCGACCATAGAACCATGGGTGGGGGGAAAAGTAATTTTCAGATTTTCAAAAGAAGTTACAAAAGAAAAAAAGGATCATGATGTTATTGGAACAATTATTAGCATCATACCAAATAAAGAGATATCTTATACTTGGAATTTTACAACAAAACCAGAGTATAACAAAAATACGATAGTTACCTGGAAACTTGTACGACTAGACAATGATAGAGCGAAAATAACTTTGATCCATAGCGGCTTTACAAATGTAGATAAAATTCAATATGATGAACACAATGAGGGCTGGGATTGGTATATCAACAGGCTCGAGAAATTTGTTAATGATTAGGTAGATAATGGTAAGCAAGCCGTGAGAAGTAATCTACCTATAAGACAGGACATATAGCAATCTACGCTCGATAGGTTTGTGAGATAGGTTCACTATCCTCATAATCTAGCAATTTTAGAATTAGGTTATGAATCCAAAGCTGGTAGGGTTCTATAACATTAATAGTTTAGCGTATTCCTTGATTTGATTGATCACGTTTGTACTTAATATTTGATGGATTGCAAACGCTGTTTAGTAACAGTCTGGGCGCGTGGGGATTAGTGCTGATATCGGTTCCTTAAAATAGATTCTAGTAAGTTAGACAAATAGAGAAATATAAAGATTTTATCGTGATTTCAAATACAATGTCATCTGTCACAAAATATTTAATCTTGCAATTGCTAAAGGAGGAAAATCGTTAAATCCAGTTCAAGACCAGTTTTGGTGAGTAGACATGAGATCGTCCAAGATCCATTTGGACATGTTTGTTCAATAGCAACACACATCAAGGATCTCACTAAAGAAGAAAGGAAAAAAGCAGAAAAAGCATTTCAAAAATGTCAAAATAGCTAATTTCATATATTATTTTCTGAAATAAGCTAAGCATAACCATCTTAATTTCTTCACTAAAATACTACTATAACAATATGTGAGAATGTTTTAGAATTACAGTTTGTAGTATAAATTATTGATAAAAAATAGTAATTTACATCATTATGCACAATTATACTGTTTAAAATGGAAACAAATTCAAAGTCTTACCAATATTTTCATAATTTTCACACTTTCGTCAATTCTTTTAGTCGGGTCTGTCTCATCGAGCTGGAACGCAATTGCCCAAGTTAATGAAACCAATTCTGTACCAGAAGTTACAAGTGAAACACCTTCAGATGCATCGACAGAGGAAGATAATAAAAGAACTGATCCAGAAATTTTAACTGATGCTTCTACAAATACAACTTTGGATGGTGACGAGAACTCAAACGCTCCTAGTGATACAAGTCAAGTATCTGAGACTTCAGTATCAAACCCGGATGGAGATTGCTTATTTGATCCTTCATTGCCTAAATGTACTCCAGATGAAAATGGTAACTGTCCAGAAGGTTTTGCTAGGAATGGAGATGACCAGTGTTATCCACATCATGATAGGTGTCCAGAAGGATACCATAGTCATGAAGATGATGAAAGCGGAAGGTGTATCCCTGACAACGTTCCTTGTGACCCGGGTTTTATAATGAATCCTGATTATCCATCGTGCGAAAACAAAGACCGGGTTTGTCAAAACCACCCTAACCTGGAGGCATGTAAAGAGGATGATGTAACAAACAATTTATCATACAGATCCGGTTATAGTCATGGCTGTTCTGATTCAAAAGTATCTGATACTTCTGAAAGATATATCAATCAACCAGGTAAGGGGCCAGGTTATCATACAAATGAATTCATGAGAGGATATAATGATGGATTTGAGTCATGCTCGGGTGAGAATAATCCATCATCACCTTCAACATCTAAGGGATCCTTTAAAGTCATTGTCGAAGTCTCGAATCAGTCCCCCAGAGATATAGCTGGCGGCATTACAATCAGCGTGGATTATGTTCCTGAAAATATTTTCAAATCAGCCTATGACATTTACTTCCCTGCCGGGCAGATGACATCAAAGACATTTACGTTCTAATCAAGTGAAGTTCCTGTTGGAACAGAATTTGAAGTAAACATTGATTATGGCAATGATTACAATCAGCGTCTATTTGGAGAAAACAGTCCCGGAAAGAGACCAGAGGTTATTAGTTTCATCATTTGATGATTCTCCAATTAGATCTTCTATCTTTTAATAGATAAATTATTCAACGAATGTAATAGAGAACTTTATAATTTTTCATTTAATACGGCTGTTATTTGAAAATTTTATCCTTAAATTACGTCAAAATATATTTCATATACAGTTGTTAGTAACAGTTTTCATCCATGGGGATTAAGTTCCCCGTGGTAGTAGGGTTCTATGACGTTAAGATAACATATGAAGATATACAACATATAACACTAACAAGAAATGTGATATGTATTCGTATTAAATATGAAGATATGCAGAAAAAAT
>JANWKP010000056.1 GCA_025451315.1 Nitrososphaerales archaeon
CAACAAGAGATCTAATGAACTTTTCAGCAACAAGCATGTTTCTTTCTTTTGAAATGTAGATTCCAAACATTGATCATGTATTGATATTGTTTCTATACAAATCCACAACCAGAAATGCTGACTGCTAACCTGGATGACAGTTTCATCTATTATTAAAGCCGATACTCTTTTACGTTCGTAGTTATCGCATGAACCAAACCTTTGAATCCAGTCCCATACAGAAATAAAACTTCTTTTATCATCCTTGAAAATTATTAATGCTTTAGAAGTATTACGTAGATTTACCTAGAAAATATAGATAAAGAGAATACATAACTATACCAGTGGATGTTTCATCTTTTCAAATCTGATATTCATAACATGAATGGAATATTCCTAGCTATAGCTTTTACTGCTTAACTTAACAGAGCCCTCAAAACTATTAAAAAAATTTTCTGAGCGTTGAAATATTTTCAGGAGAAAGTTTAATTGTATACGCTGATGCGTCTTCAGAATAAACCTTAGACAGAGCATCCAAAAATCTAGCTTTGTCCATTCCTCTATCAAAAGTACCACCGGATTCTTTAATACAAAGAGGAAATTTTTGCATTTTCAATCCTTTGTTATTTAAATAATGAATGAATTTTATATATCTACCAGTATCATAAGAATTAACACCTTTTTCATTGCATAACATTATCCAAACATCTATTGTATTTTGATAAAAGGCTTTATCACGTAATTCTTCAAGTGTCATCATATATAGATATCAAAATATATGTTTTCACATATATTTTTACTTAGTCGGAAACTTAAATTATAGAGCTTACCTTGATAATATCGGGCTAATAAGATATCAATTGGCTACATTTCACTTTATTCAATTATCAGACTAATATTGTTTCCATTGCGATCAAACGCACCTATTGTTTCATATTCGTATGGATAGCTAATTATTATAGAAACTACTCCGAAAAAATTGTTCAAATCTTGTAATGATGGTCTATTTGAACCGCCTGGATGGGAATGGGCTGTTCCTATATAAGAAAGGTCCATCGGCAACTCATTCGTTGGGAAACCCGAGTAATAAGGGCCACTTGATGCAAAAGGAGGAACTACTAATCCCTCGATACGTATTTCTCCACTCTTCTTGCTTTTACCTTGCAAAATAAGTATTCCTTCGTGAGGATGCCATGTCTTTGAATATGTGATAATTCCATCTGCAGATTGTTTTGTAAGAATTACCTGTCGGTTATATTCAACTTGATTTTTTTTGCTTTTATCTTTAGTAGTGACTCTAGACCCATCCTTTTTATTTTTTAAGAAATTAAAAAACAATTACGAAATATGATAGTAAAATGGTATTTATTAATATCTACAAATTCTTCAATATTAGACATATTTTTTAATCGCTTTATTTAACAATTAATGACATAATGGCTAAAAATTGTACAATGATCTTGTCTGAATTAGGACCATTTGTATTTGATAACGAAAACGAGTTAATTTATTCAAAAAAATTCAAAAATATTATATCTTCTAACATTTTAATCTCCAATGGTGATTATTCTGAAATTCTTGATATCTCTGATAAATTACGTAGCTATGATTCCGTCTTTAGTAATGATATAGGTTTGATATCTTATCTTCGAAATAACGGAATTAATGTTTATGTAATGCCTTCAGAAAAAATTCGAGAGATTTCAAAACATAAACTCAATTACCTTATACAGGCTGGTTTTGCTGAAAATGAACGTGATGCACATATACAACTAAGACAATTTGCTCTCGATTTTTCTTCTAGCAAAGTGCGACGAACTTCAGAGAAACTTGATCTTCATATCAGTCAATCAATTAATGCTCTTGATGAACTAGATAAAATCATAAATGTGATAGGAGCAAGACTTCGTGAATGGTATGGATTACATTTTCCTGAACTTGATTATTTGATACAGAATATTTTTACTTATGCTGAGATAGTTAGATTAGCTGGAAACCGAAGGAATATCGATTTAAATATGCTAGAGAATCTTGGAATAGAAAGTAAGAGAGCGGAAATGATACTTGTGGCTGTTGAAAGAAGTAAAGGTGGAGATATATTAGAAGAAAATTTGTCTATAATTAAAAAACTTGCTAATGAAGTTATAATGCAAACTGAATTAAGAAGAATTCTTGCCCATCAAATTGAGGAAATGATGGAAAAAATTGCCCCCAACATCAAGGATATATTAACCGCCACTGTTGGCGCAAGATTGATGGCTAAAGCTGGCAGTCTCCAAAAACTTTCTGTCATGCCATCTAGTACTATTCAAATAATAGGCGCTGAAAAAGCACTTTTTAGATCCTTAAAAACAGGAGCTCCTCCCCCAAAACATGGAATTTTGTTTCAACATCCTATATTACATTCTGCACCTAAATGGCAAAGAGGAAAGATGGCTAGAGCAATTGCTTCAAAGGTAGCTATTGCCGTAAGAATAGATCTGTTTAGGAATGGCGAAAAGGATGCACACATTTCTGAACAACTGAATAAACGAATAGCTGAGATACAAGAAAAATATAAAGAACCAAGACTTAGTGAACAAAGGCCATATAGAAACGAAATGATGATGAATTATAATAAAAATCCAAAAAGAAGATTTAATAAATTCAATAAAAAACATGCAAAGAAGAACAAATTTTCTAAAAGATATTAATTCAAAAATTTATTTATTTACTTGGTAAAAGCCTATGTGTTATATTTAAATAACAATTAACGATTCATTATTTAAGTATCTAGATGAAAAATACCAGCACTGAAGAAGAACAAAGATCGTTAACCTCATCATCAGATCCGTCCTACTCAGCTTCTGTAAGTGAATTTAATAATGACTTTGATGGATACAGATGGGTCATTTTTAATGGCCAAAAACATTTAGCTACTTTGAATTTAATTAAGGGAAATACCGTATATGATGAAAAACTAATAACAGTCGATAAGGAAGAATATCGACTCTGGGATATATTTAGAAGTAAACTTGCTGCAGCTCTAGTCAAAGGTTTAAAAAACCTTCCTATAAAAAACAAAACAAAAGTTCTTTATTTAGGTGCATCTACTGGAACTACAGTAAGCCACATTTCAGATATTATAGGTCATTCTGGGGTAATTTTTGCAATAGAATCTTCCATTCGTGTAGCTAGAGAGCTCATTGAAAATGTTGCTTCTAAAAGAGAAAATATTATTCCAATAATAGAAGATGCAAGAAAACCTCTCTCCTACTTCTCTACATATGGTGAAGTTGATGTTGTGTATTGTGATATTGCTCAACCTGATCAAACTGAAATAGCAATAGACAATTGTAAAACATTTCTTAAAGATAATGGTAAAATATTGTTAGTAGTAAAGACTCGAAGCATAGATGTAACTCAGGATCCAAGAACAGTTATACTTCAAGAAGCAAAAAAACTAGAAAATAGTAGATTTAATCTAGAACAAGTTTTAAATCTTGATCCTTATGATAAAGATCATGGATTGATATACGCAACTTACAATCAATTAAAATCATAAATCTTACTTTGTTTACATGTTATTTCTCTTATAGGTCTCCATGATTTTCTTACAAAGTCTGGAAATTCCTTATATTCTTTAATCCAGTTATTTATAAAATACATAGTTTTTTTATCAGATGGATAGCCACTTCCAATATTTTGAAAACTCTCTTCCAAGATTTGGATTTCTCTATCTCTGGTTACTTTTGCAATTATTGAAGCTGCGGAGACAGCAGGGTTTATTCTGTCTGCCTTATGCATAGCAATAATACTAGTATTATTTTTAAAATCTAAATTTGACTTGAGATAGCTTGTGTATTTAGTGATATTTACATCACATGAATCCACATATGCAATATCAGCTGCAAGGTATTTAATAATTCTTGACATTATTCCTCCTTCTAATTTATTTAATTGTCTTTGGTATACATTTTCATCAATAGTCTTGCAATCAATCTTATATATACAAATGAATTCTGAAATATTTAATATTTGATCAAATAGAAAAAGTCTCTTTTTTTTAGTTAAAGCTTTGGAGTCTCTTACTCCGATTTCCTCCAATTTTTTGATATCGCTATTTTTAATATTTATACCAGCAATTACAAGAGGACCTATGACAGATCCTCTTCCAGCCTCGTCAATCCCACATATTAACAAATTAATATTTCTCATTAATCCCATCTCTTACATTAAAATTTCTATACAAAGATTAACCAAAGATTGGTAATTATATAATAAATAACTTATATTATTCTACTAAAATTATGGATAATTTTATACAAATCACAGAAGGTCAAACAAAATTACTTGTTCCAAAAAATTCACTTCAAGAAAAGGTTCCACCACATTATCCTGCTTTTTTTAATCCTCTTGCAAGATTGAATAGGGATTTGTCAATTTATATTTATAATATTTTTTTAGAAGAATATAATAACACTAAAAATAATCAAATTACCTTTGCTGATGCATTTGGAGGAATTGGATCTAGAGGACTCCGAGTAGCAGTAGAAGTACCCAAAGTTTCCAAAATTTACATAAATGATATTAATGAACTAGCCATAATAACTGCAAAAGAATCGGCACAACTAAACAATATCGATGAAAAATGTTTTTTTTCAATAAATGAGGTATGTAAATTTCTTATTTCTAGGCCTACAGAAAGAAACAAAAGATTTACGATAGTAGATTTGGATCCATTTGGAAGTCCTTCACCTTTTATTGAATGCGTTCTCAGAGCTGTTCAAGATGAAGGATTAATTTCTATTACGGCAACTGATACTGCAGTTTTAAGTGGAATATATCAAAATGTATGTCTTAGGAAATATTTTGGTTTATCTATAAACAATACCTATTCAAATGAAGTTGCCACACGCTTAATAGTATCTTCAACTGCAATAATTGCTGCAAGATTGGGAATATCTTTGACACCTGTATTTGTTCATTCAAATAGACATTATTTTCGTGTCTTTTTAAAAGTATCAATAAGTAATTCAAAGGCCAACATGGTTTTTGATAACCTAGGATACATAAAACATTGTTTTAAATGTGGTGAAAGAAATTTTTCTAGTATATATTCAAAAGATTTATGTCCAGTATGCAGTAGTAAATTTAACGTCTCTGGTCCGCTCTGGACCGGAAAATTATTTGATAAAAATATGATTTTAAACTTAATAAAAAAATATTTTTCAGGTGATTTTACTAACGATAAAAAAAACCAACAAATTAAACAAATATTTGATATTAGTGTAGATGAACTAGACGATATACCCTATTATTTTACAGTAGATGAGATAGGCTCAATGCTTAGAACCAGTCCAAAAAAACTAAGTAAAATTATTGAGGAGATTATTTGTTCAGGTTATCGTGCATCAAGGACAATTTTTCGTCCTACCGGCTTGAAAACTACTGCTTCAATGTCTGATATTTTATCTATACTAAAAATTAGAGAATGAATTGGATTAAACAGATAAAACTCTAATGCTATTATTTATATTTGCTCTTTATATACATTAATTTAAAAATTGAATGAGACTAATCCAATTTTTTGTGGGACAAAGCGGATAATAATATATATTTTTAATAAATGTAATTCCATCTATAATAACAATGATAATAAATTTTACCAAAATTTCATAAAGTTTAAAACTATGTTTTTTAAAAGTATTTACCTATTCATTATTTATACCCTAGTCTATGGTGGATTAAATTTTGTTCTTTCCGAGGTTTAAGAGATTTCTGTGTATGGTGGTGGTGTATTCCGGTGGTTAAATTAGAAATAAAAGACGTTACTAAATCATTTTACAGAAATGATGGAAAACAATCAACTCTAATTAATGCTATTGAAAATATTGATTTGGCAGTAAATGATGGTGAATTTGTTTGTCTTGTAGGTCCTTCTGGTTGTGGAAAGTCTACCCTTCTCAATATCTTAGCAGGTTTAGATAATCCAACAAAAGGACAAGTTGTATTAAATGGTCGACCAATTAGTGGAACTGGGCCTGATAGGATAATGGTCTTTCAAGAAAATGCTCTATTTCCATGGATGAAAGTAATAGATAATGTAGAATTTGGATTAAAAATAGCTAAAGTTGAAAAAATAAAAAGAAGAGAAATAGCCATGCAATACCTTGACATGATGCAGTTGACAAAATATGCAGAAGCTTATGTCTATCAACTTTCTGGAGGTATGAAACAAAGAGTCTCTATAGCTCGAGCACTAGTTTTGGATCCGGAGGTATTACTTATGGATGAACCATTTGCTGCCCTTGATTCTCAAACTCGTGATTTGTTATTAGTTGAATTACAATTAATTTGGGCAAAAACAAATAAAACAATTATTTTTGTTACACACAATATTATAGAGTCTGTCTGTCTTGGTGATAGAGTAGTAGTATTTACTAATAGACCAGGTAAAATAAAAAAAAATATAAAAATAGACTATAGACGACCTAGGCTAACAGAAGATGATAATCTTAAAGATTTTCAAAGACAAGTTCTTTACGAATTAAAATCAGAGATGGTTCATTCAAGAAAAGAAAAGCCTGATTTATTTTAACTCTTTTAATATTTCTGTTGCCAATGCGAAATGATTGGGGGAAGTTATTAAAACCTCATCTGCAATCTTACCAGAATTTTTAATAAATTCTATAGGCTCTTTTTCATATTCTTTCCAATTAAGGCCTATTACCTCAGCCGATTTTTTGTTCTTTTCCGAAGGTACCATTATACATGCAACTACCTTGATATCAAAAGGTCTAATTTGATCTATTATGTTTTCTAAATCTTTTAATGACTCGATGGATTGAGTTACAAAAGCATTAGGTTTAGCATCAATTTTACTTTTGATGGTATTGATGTTTCGTATTTTATTTGGAATTGACAGATTTAGTTTTATCAATTTGTGGAACTCTTGAGAGCTAAGCTGATTAACGACTTGACTAGGTTTTAATAATTCTTGTGTTTTTAAATCATTTCTTGGTTGATCTCCCAGTATGATGAGTAAACTTTCAAGGTTTAGTAGAATAGAATCAGAAATAGTTTGATACATCGATAACAAATTTCTATCTCTTGTTCTTACGCTACATGAAATCTTCGTTTTAGCATTATATTTTTTTATTATGCTGGCCATAGTTATACTTGATAATCTCGGAATTCCTAATACTGAATCAGTAAAATGAATACAATTGATATACTCATCAAGTATCATCACCTTTTTTTTAACATTCGCTATATCACTTAAAAAATTTGAATAGCTGAAATGATTACTAGGTAATATTTTAGGTGGATTCAACTCATAACTAATTATCAACTACTGTCATTTAATTTGCTCCTAATGGAATATAAAATATAATGGATTTATTTGCACTATTATTAAAATCACTATACATGTCTTTCGAGTGATTTTCATTTTACCCATTTTCGTTTGGTTAGCAATTCTTTTGCTTAATCAAAATTAATTTTTAATTATTATTAAATCTATAATTTTAAAATATTACAATAGTTATTTTATATTATTGGATATTGATAAAAATCAATTCAAAGAAAAGATTATTCCTAGACTTTCCACAATTGATGTCGATGTCCAATTATTGAAATTATCTGGATTTACTCTTTCTTCTGTTCTTATAATTATTCACTTTCGGGATTGGGAACCAAAAATTATCTTAACAAAAAGAAGTTCGCTGTTGAAGTATCACAAAAATGAAATTTCATTTCCAGGGGGAACATTCAAAGAAACAGATTCATCATTATTAAATACTGCATTAAGGGAAACAAAAGAAGAGATAGGTCTAAATTTTGATTCAAATGAAATCTTGGGATGTTTCCAAACAGTAAGAACATTAACTTCTAATTTTGCAATAATTCCATTTGTTACTTTTCAGGACAGTATTAGAAAGACTAATCTATTAATTGATGAAGTCTCTGAAGTATTGGACATTCCTATATTTGATTTATTTAAAGGTCTTAGTAATTTTAATTTCAAAAATTTTAGTGATTCTTATTCATTCAGATACAATAGTGAAATAATTTGGGGAGCTACCGCAAGAATTTTAAAACAAATACGGGATTGTTTTTATTGATATTTCATGTTGATTAAGCACTTTCAATTTTTTTTATGATATTCGATATAATAAGAACTATAGACAAAAAGGTGATTTTTTTTTTGTAAATAATTAATAATTAATTGATAATAATTAAACCAACCAACATTAATATGAATTCAGAATTTGAGTCAATAATTAATACTTTAAATTTTGTTGATTTTCATATCCTACTAGGTATTTTTGGTTTTGTCTCTGCAGTAATAATTTGGGGAATAATAAAAAACCGTTAAACCATGTTCATACTCACTAAATCTATTCTTTTGAAGGAAAAGAGCTGTTTTTATTACTCTATAAACTAGTTACTTGTTGATTTATGGCTTTTGATAGCTTATATGAGTACATTGATACATTGGAATCTATTGGCAAATTACATCGTGTAAAAACCGAGGTGGATACAAATCTTGAGATAGCAGAGATTATGCGACGGATGATGTATTCAGGAAATTCACCTGCTATACTTTTTGAAAATGTAAAAGGATATGATATTCCAGTACTAGGTAATGCATTTGGAACTATGGATTTATTAAAAACTGCTCTCAATCTCTCCGATTTCAGGGAAATTGGTAAAAGAATTACAGATTTAACAAAATTGAAAATACCCTCTAACCTGTTTGATAAATTAAAGATGCTTCCGAGATTATCTGAATTAGGAGAGTATGCTCCAAAGTACGTTGAATCTGGTGCTGTAACAGAAATAATTGAAAAGGAAAAGGCTAATCTTTATTCACTACCAATTCTAAAATCTTTTCCAGATGATGCAGGAAAATTTATTACGTTTGGATTAACTATTACCAAACATCCAGAAACTGGAATTAGAAATATTGGTGTCTATAGAATTCAAATCGTAAATGAAAAAAAGGCTATAATGCATTGGCAGACACATAAAAGAGGAGCTCAACACTATGAAATAATGAAGGAATATTGCAAACCTATTGAAACAGCAATAGTGATTGGAACTGACCCATCAACTATTTTTAGTGGAATCGCGCCTGTACCCGAAGGAATGGACAAATTTTTCTTTTCTGGAATCGTTAGAAAAAAGGGAGTAAAATTAGTAAAATGCAAAACAGTTGATTTAGAAATTCCTGCTAACTCAGAAATTGTTTTGGAAGGATATGTTGACCCTAATGAAATGAGAATAGAAGGACCATTTGGAGATCATACTGGATTTTATACACCTCCTGATCCCTACCCAACATTCAATTTGACATGTATGATGAGAAGAAAAAATCCAATTTATCTGACAACGGTGGTTGGGAAACCAGTTTTGGAAGATGCATACATAGGTAAAGTTATTGAACAATCATTTCTTCCTCTTATTCAAATGTTTCAACCTGAGGTGACTGATTTTTCTATGCCTGCTTCAGGTTGGTTCCAAGGACTAGCTATAATATCTATCAAAAAAAGATATCCAGGCCAGGCAAAAAAAGTAATGTTGGGATTATGGGGTATGGGCCAATTATCATTAACAAAAATTTTTGTCGTAGTTGATCATGACATTAATGTACATGATATAAATGAAGTAATCTGGGCAATTACCACAAAATCTGATCCTAAAAGAGATATACTTATAATCGATAATACTCCTACTGATACGCTTGACCCTGCTTCTCCAATTTTGAACCTGGGTTCCAAAATGGGAATAGATGCAACTACTAAAACCAGAGAGGAAGGATTTATGCGAGATATTCAAAAACCAGTACAAGTTGACAATGATACTAAAATTCTAGTTGATAAAAAATGGATCCATTATGGATTTCATAATTAAATAAGTTTATTATTCTTCCATTTTTATTTTGATTACTTCACAATTTATTGTATTTGTTTACAATTATATTTATTATATCAATTAGTTTAATAAATTGCATTGTGGTTTTATATCTTGATTTTAATTGAAATTTGATGTAAAAATTGGTACTACAAAAATTAGAGATGTGAAGACTAGTTCAAACCAGACTACCAGTTTTTTATGGGAAGGCGAAAATGTTCTTTCTACTCCTTCGTTGATTTCCGAAATGGAAGAAACGTGTAGATTACTTTTAAAAGATTTTGTTTTAAAAGAGAAGGAGTGGGATTCAGTTGGAACCATTGTTGATATTAAGCATATAGCTACAACTCCGGTAGGTTCAACAATTAGGTTGAAATCAATAATAGAATCTGTTGATAATAGAAGAGTAATGTTTATTGTAGAGGCATTTGATAATATTGAAAAAATAGGGGAAGGAAAACACGAACGTTTTATTATCAATGTACCCAATTTTCGAACCAAATTTGAGGAAAAAAAAAGAAAATTAGATATAAATAAATGATATTAAGTATATTAATTGTGTAAAACTATAAAAATAGGATTATTTGAAATGTGTTTATTATATTAGGTGAATGAATATGAGTATGGGCCAAATACAAACAAGTGCTGGCGGAATGCCGGTCGTAATTTTAAGAGAAGGAACACGTGAAAATAAAGGGAGAGAGGCACAAAAAAACAATCTTACTGCCGCTAAATTGGTTGCTGAAGTCGTGAAATCTAGTCTAGGTCCACGAGGGATGGATAAAATGTTAGTCGATTCTCTAGGAGATGTTACTATCACAAATGATGGAGCTACTATTTTAAAAGAAATAGATGTCCAACATCCAGCAGCAAAAATGGTCGTAGAAGTAGCCAAATCAGTAGATAATGAAGTCGGCGATGGTACCACATCTTCAGTCATTTTTACTGGTGCGTTATTAGAAAAAGCAGAAGAATTGATTGACAAAAACGTTCATCCATCAGTTATTGTTGATGGTTATACTGCTGCTTCCACTGAAGCTCTTAAAGTATTAGATAAAATCGCTATTAAAGTAAAAACTGATGATAGGGATCTTTTAGCAAAAATCGCGAATACTAGTATGTATTCCAAATTAGTGTCAGAAGATAGTCCTGTATTAAGTAAAATAGTCGTAGACGCTACACAAATGATCGCTGAATTAAATGAAAAAACAAAAACTCTCAAAGTTGATCTTGACAATATCAAAGTAGAAAAAAAAGCAGGTGGTTCTATGCAGGAAACTTCTCTTATTAAAGGAATAGTTCTTGATAAAGAAGTTGTTCATGGTGGAATGCCCAAAAGAATTGAAAAAGCGAAAATAGCACTGATTAATTCTCCATTAGAAATAGAAAAAACTGAAATGAGTGCAGAAATCCGTATCAGTGATCCTCAACAAATGCAAATGTTCCTTGAAGAGGAAAATAATATGTTAAAAGCAATGGTAGAAAAAGTTAAAAGTTCAGGGGCGAATGTTTTGCTATGTCAAAAAGGAATAGATGATCTAGCACAACACTACCTTGCAAAAGATGGTATACTTGCAGTCAGACGTGTTAAAGAGAGTGATATGCTAAAACTAACCAAAGCCACAGGCGCAAGACTTGTAAATAATATTGATGATCTTTCTTCAAAAGACCTCGGTTCAGCTGACGTAGTCGAAGAACGAAAAGTTGAAACTGATAAATGGGTTTTCATAGAAGGATGTAAAAATCCAAAGGCAGTAACCATTCTGGTTAGAGGTGGTTCTCAAAGAGTCGTAGATGAAGCCGACCGTTCTCTTCATGATGCACTGATGGTTATGAAAGATGTTTTGGAAAAACCATTTATAGTAGCAGGTGGAGGAGCACCAGAAGCCTACATTGCTACACATATAAGAAATTGGTCTAGCAGTTTGGAAGGCCGAGAACAATTAGCAGTCATTAAATTTGCAGAGGCCTTAGAAACTATTCCAATTTCTCTTGCTACTAATGCAGGTATGGATCCAATAGACACAATGGCAGAGTTAAGAGCAAAACAAAACAAAGGAATGAAATGGACTGGTGTGAATGTAAGGAGTACAACTGTTGCAGATATGTTTAAACTAAATATATTGGAACCTGTTGTGATCAAAGAACAAATAATCAAATCTGCTACTGAAGCAGCTTGTATGCTTTTACGAATTGATGATGTTATTGCATCAAGTAAATCCAAAGGAGGCCCACCTGGAGGCGGTATGCCCGGAGGCATGGGTGGAATGGGCGGCATGCCCGGTATGGGTGGAATGGGCGGCATGCCCGGAATGGATATGGATTAATTTTTTTCTTTCCATCCTTTTCTGTTCACTAATGTATTTTTCGATTAATCTACAATAGTCTAAAACGAGCATTTTGTTTTCAATATGCAAAAAATTATTATTATATTTTCTTCTCTTATTTCAAAAAGATGAGTGAAGTTGTAATTATGTAGCGAATTTCTTTAGAATCATGTCAGACCAATTTCTTCCGCTACTTTTTAGGATATAACAATCTATATTAGATAATAACTTCTCCATCATTTTTCTCTCGGCCTCTAAAAGATCATATGCTGATTTACCATCAATTCGTATATATTTTATTAAATCACTATAGGGAGGAAATAGAAATGCATCATCGCTATTTTCTATTGCTCTTTTTAATGCATTCTCTACTGAAATCCTTTCCATTTTTTCTACTTTTTCTCCGTTACTACCTTTTTCCAGGAAGAAAAGAGAATCTGTTGTTGTTTTTTCTTTAATTTTAGCATCTTTTATAATGTCGCTAATGTGGTACTTTGGAGGTTTTATCCTTGACTGTCCAATTGTATTAATCGTGAAGATTGGTACATTATGATCGGCCAATTTATGCATCAAACTCCTTCCAGTTTTTGAGTGAATCAAACTTCGAATCCTCATTCCTTTTTTATCATTTGCATCATGATTACCATTAATACCCGATGATTGTGCTTCAACTGCTGTTTTGTAGGTATGGGCACTAATTGTCATTGATTTTGGAAAGCATGCTGCATTATTTGGTAGTTTAATTATAGTCATATCATCTGACAAAAAATAGTATCCATGTTTTACACATTTTATTACAGTTGTTGTCTTGCCAGTATCTGGAGGAGCTGAAAGAAAAAATCCTTGACCATTTGGAGAGGACATACATGCAGAATGTAAAAGAATGTATTCTTTAGAAAGAAAGAGAAATCTGAGAATAGGCTCTATTAAATTCACATATGTAACATGTTTAGATTTTGATATTAACTGATTAATTAATACTTCAATTTTGTTTCCATTAAATTTTATTTGAAATTGAGCTCCTGAAGAACCAAAATGTTCGGTATACTTGATCGTATAATGCGAACTTCCAGATTCAAAGTTATTTGTTATTAATTTCCTAGTAGCTCTAAATTTAGACATATCTGAATCTTCTGAAAAAGAACTTATCATGAGGGTTATATCAGAGCCCTCAAACTCTTTTGACGAAAAGTATTCTAACTCTTGTAAATTTATCTCTGATTTAATCTTGATGATGTCATGAATGTTATAGTAATACAAATATACAAAATTACTATTTTTAAAAGAGATTTAAACAATATTCCTATATCTTATATAAGAATGTTCAATTATTATATTTTATATTATTTGAGAATTAATTTTAATTTAGTTCAAGTTCTTTAATATTGTATCTATGTATCAAATAAAAGTTAATAAATTCAATATAAAAATGATAATTAAATCAGGTAAAAAAGCTATCATAAATTTTTTACTAAAAAAAATATTAAAAAATGTTATAAATATAACTCACGATAATTTTAATACGCAGATGTCTATTATCAAAAACAAGTGCAAACAAATCATCAAGAAATATTTGAAACAAAGAATATGTATACTATTTCAATAATTATTCCCACATATAACGAATCAGAAAATATTATAAGATTATTAGATAAAATTAAAGAAAATTTATCTTCTAATGTTTTTACAGAAATTATAATAGTCGATGATAATTCTCCAGATGGTACTAGTAGAGTGGCACAAAATTACATTGATAGTGATGTTAGATCTAATAGAAAAAGCGCAAATTTTGAAGAAAAGCAATATTCTATTAAAATTATTACTAGAAAAATAAAAAATGGTTTAATTCCAGCCTTATTAGAAGGGGTCAAATCATCCCATGGTGATTATGTACTCATTATGGATGCAGATTTTTCCCATCCACCTGAAATGATACCAAAAATAATAGAAAAATTGCTACACAATTCTAATTCAATAGTTATAGCTTCTCGGTATACAAAGGATGGGTCCATAGTTGGATGGCCCTTTAAAAGGCGATTGATAAGTAAAGCTGCAGCTGTTATCGCGAAATTTGGCCTTAATGTACATAATGTTACAGATCCAATGTCAGGATTTTTTGCACTACCTAGAACTATCCTCCAAAACTTAAAAATTGATACGAAGGGTTATAAGATCCTGCTAGAAATACTTGTAAAATCAAAAGATATTCCAATATTCGAGATACCGTATACTTTCAGGGATAGAAAATCAGGTAAAAGCAAAATGGGGTCTAGTGTTATTTTAGACTATATAAGTTCAGTATGGCAGTTGTATAGATATGGACGAAATCACCAAAAGAAATAAATTTGTTAATTCTCGCATTATGGATACAAAGATGGTTATTAGAATCAAAAAACCTTCTAATTAATTCTTTGTAATGTATGATGGTGATTAATTTTGAATCAAATGACTAAAACTAGGGGACTTAAGAATAAAAAAGTACTTTTAATTTTCATACCTCTAGTTTTAAGTTCTTTTACAAGTCTCTGGAATATAACAGGTTTTCCTAGTCTACATGTGGATGAAGGTCATTATATGCGTAAAGCGATGTCTACACTAGAAGGAGAAGGTCTTCAACCACAGGATAGATATTTTGCTCCATATTTTGGACAAATATTATTGGCTGGTATCCTAGGAATGATTGGTTATCCTGATATTTTAAATCCGTCTCCAGATGCTGATTCTGTAGAATCACTTTACTTTATTCCAAGACTCATTATGGGTTTATTTGCTGTAATAGATACGTTGCTAATTTACAAAATTACAGAAAAACGATATGGGCTTAAAGTAGCACTTTTAGCATCTATTATTTTTGCAGTCATACCATATGGATGGTTATTAAGAAGAATATTTTTAGAGTCCATACAACTTCCTCTGCTATTGACTTCTATACTATTAGCTCTATATATAAAAACTAGCTCAAATCAAGAACAAAATAATAAACTAAGAATACAGAATATATCTTTAATTTTATTATCAGGTGGATTTCTCGGCCTAGCGATATTTACTAAGATCCCAATTTTCGTTATGATACCATTAGTTGGATATATTGTAATGACTAATAGTGGTAACAAAAAATTCAAAAATTTTGGACTTTGGCTTTTACCAGTTATTTTAATACCTATGATATGGCCTGCTCACGCTTATTCGATCGGTGATTTTGACACTTGGATAGAAGATGTATTACATCAAACTCAAAGAGAGAGCAAACCTTTAATCAATTCTCTAGCTACATTCCTTCAAAATGATCCTATAACATTTTCATTGGGGATGGCAGGAATTCTTTATGCTGCAATCAGAAGAGACTTCTTTATATTGTTATTTAGTATACCGTTTCTTTTGTTTTTATATTGGTTAGACTTTGTATCTTCATTTCATGTGGTCCCTTTATTTCCAGTATTTGCTATTGCTGCAGCAAGGTTAATTGTAGATTTATCCAATATGATACCTATCTCTAAGATCAGAAATACTATTCCATATGTCACGGTATCAGTTATCGCTATTGTTGGATTAATTTCGATTTTTTCATTAATTACAATAGATTCTAATTCTGTAATCATTAAAACACATGCTGTATTAATCCAGCATTTACAACAAAGAAACGATACTGTGACTATGATAGGAAATCCTCTTTACACATGGATGCCTAGACATGTTTTTGATCTTTCGTATCAAGATAGGAGTTATTATTCTTCAAGACCTTTAGATACACCCTATTTCATAGTAATCGATGATGCAGGTTATAAAAAGATAATTAAAGAAAAGGGTAAGAGAGGTACTTTTCATGCAAACTTATTCAATCAAACACATCTAGTAGAAAGTGTTAAACCAGATAACCCTATACCAAAATACAAAACTAATATTTATCCATATACAAATTTGAAACAATCTCCTATATTGAAACAACTTGATATAAGAGCAAACTACTAAACTTTCTAAAATAATAATATTTGTCCATAATAAGTAATATAAAAATAATCAAGTAGAGAAAATATAAATATTATTTTAACTTTAATAATAATTACTGATAGTTTGTTTATGGATTTTTTTAGTATAGGTTCAAATATGATGTATTCCAATGACCTGGTATATGAATAATAATCATTACTATGCAACGATCAGTGTTATAGCAATTATTATTATAACTTGTACCGGTTTAATCTATATAGATAATATTGATAAAATTAATGCTCAATCTACAAAAAAATTAAAAAAAGAACCTTCTATACCTATACTAAGAGATGCTAATTTGAAAACAGAACTAATTATCGATGATTTGAAATTTCCTTCTGGAATGGAGTTTATAGGAAATGATGATCTCTTAGTTATAGAAAAAAATACTGGAAAGGTGAAACGAGTAACTAATGGACAAGTAGTTAGCGATCTCTTGGACTTTAATGTAGCAACAGAGAGTGAAAGAGGTTTATTGGGTATAGCTGTATTAGATATATCTAAAACTAAACATGCTGGTAATTATGGTCCTAATGATAAATTTGTTTTTCTTTTTGTAACTGAAACCGAAAACGAAGATAATGGGAAAATTTTAGGTAATCGTGTATACAGATTTGATTTTGTGAATGATACTCTAATAAATCCTATCATGCTCCTTGATTTACCTTATTTACCAGGTCCGTCACATAATGGAGGAGTTATGAAAATTGGTCCAGATAATAATTTGTATATTATTATGGGTGACTTAAATAGATTAAAAGATCCAACTGGTGACACGATTGCTTCAAATCTAGAGGGAACGTCTCTTCCTGATGGTAGAGGCGGAGTTCTACGCATAACACCTGATGGCGAAACTGTCAATGATGGATTTACTTTAGGTAAGGGAGGACTTTTAGACAAATATTATGGATATGGAGTAAGAAATAGTTTTGGTATTGGATTTGATAATGTTACAGGATTTTTATGGGATACTGAAAATGGATCGCATTATGGTGATGAAATTAATATTATTAAACCTGGGTTTAATAGTGGATGGAGACAGGTTTTAGGATTATCCTCTATGTATAGTGATTTTTCTGATAAGGAGTTTGACAAGAGCAAATTAATCACTTTCAATGGCAATGGCAAATATTATGATCCTATATTAACGTGGAATGAGACGATAGCACCAACAACCATTGCATTTATTCATTCCTCAACGTTAGGACAGGAATATAAGGATGATGTGCTAGTAGGGGGTGTAAAAAATGGAACCATTTTGCATTTTGACCTAAACCAAACGAGAACAGGATTGCAATTGGAAGGACCGTTGTCTGATAGATTGGTAAATAAACCTGATGAATTAAATACTGCAATTTTTGGAACAGGTTTTGACATAATTACAGATATCAAGGTAGATCCTATAGATGGAGATGTTTATGTCTTGGCAGCAAATACCAAGAATGGCAAAATTTATAAAATTTTTAACGATGAAGATGCTTTAGATTCTCACTAATCAGTCTACTATTACTTTAACCATAACTTTTTATTTTATCAATTATAACTTTCAAGACGCCTCTTTAGGAATTTCACAAAAAACTGGAATGAATAAAACAATGTCGAGTATAATTAAGTCTTAATATTATTATTACCTAATTCAACTTACAGAATTATATCAAGAGGTATTTGTTGTCCTAAAGGTAACTAATTATAGTTATTATGTTAATATCTTTTATTAATATGAAAAAAAGGAAAACATAATTTAATGTAGATCAGAGTCGATTAAGAAGGATTTTAGATTATTGAAGTTGAAACTAATATTTAATACAAGTATGTAACTGTTTTACTTATTAGTTATCAGCTGAAGTGAGAAATTTTAAAAAGATATATTCATTTGACTCTGACCATATTTTGAAAAGATAAAAAATACTTGTACATGTAACTTTCAGAACCTGATATTGGAGTTTTGATAAATGTGTCGCATTCTGTATGTAAAACTTCTGATGATGCCCATACTGGGTGTACAATTTTTGCAGAACAAAATCTTTTTCTACGTCTTTTACTTTATTATGGGCTGTGTTAACTTAACGATATAGATTTAGCTGTGGAATCTCTATTTCTAATCTAGTATGCAAATTAGATTTGAAAGAAACAGAACATCCACAGTTGTAATTATGTATTCATTGTATTTGTACTTTCTTGGTTTGAGTTTAAGAAATACATCAAAGGCATTAGTAATATTTAGAGATGAGAATAAGAGAAGTTATGTTTCTGTTTGGAACTGGATTCAGAGATTTGGAGAGTATCCGATTTACAAAAGGAAAAGAATCTCTGCTTTCATAATAGATGAAACTGTTATTCAAATTGGAAATCGTCAGTACTGGTTATGGTTTTGTATAGAACCAGTACACAGTTCTGTGCTTGGAATTTTCCTATCAGAAGAGAGAAACATGCTTGTTGCTGAAAAATTCATTAGATCTCTTGTATTCAAATATGGAAAACATACAGTCTACACTGATGGTGGAACATGGTATCCAGAAGCATGTAAGATACTGAGATTAAAACATTATTTACATTCACCATTAGAGATTTTGATTGAAAGGGTAATACAGTATTTAAGATAGAGTTGAATCTTTTGATGATTACTATCCATGCAATAGTAAAAGAAGAGATTGTGATAATAGTCATGTGTATAACTGGGTAGAACTATTTGTATCAATGTACAATAATACTATAGTAGCAAAGAATAATTCTATTCAAATAATAAAGTAGGTGGTGGTATTTTCTTAAATTAACACAGCCTTATTATGCAGGTATCTAGGCAATTGAATTTTCAACTGGTTAGATTAATCTTCTACCTGTTATCATAATGTTCTTCATTATGTAGCCCATGAGATCGGATGAATCTTAATAATTCTGTAGAATCATCAATATTATAATATTTTTTCATTTTTTCCAAGGTTTCATCATCATAAATCCTTGGTTTTTGGATTCTTTTTTCTTTCTCACTTTCTCTCATACTATTTTTTTACATTTATAATACTTAAGTTTTTATTGATTCTCTATTACAATGGAGTGCTCTTACAAATTTTTTGAAAAGAGAGTATTATTAAAAAACTATTATTATCTGAATAAAACACTATTTTTGAATAGATAGTATAGTCTGACAACGGCTCAATATTTGTAATATTAATTGTGAAAAATTTTTGAAGAAATTTATTTTGTTTATAGACAACATCATGTATTTTTCATGATTTAAATTTTCGGTTGTCGTTATTTATTTCTCTGGTTTTTCTCTTTTTTCTTATAAACAAGAAAATACCAATAGATATTAAAATTAAAATAGATAATATTATTATAGTAATTAAAACTGGAGTGGTCGTTAATTCAAATTCTAGTCTATAAGATATTTGATCATTTTTCAAATTAAATTCTATAGTATTGTTATTATTGCCCAGAGTTATCAGATCTTTTATCTCTTTATTTACCTTCACCAATACCTGACTTCCTGGGTAAAATCCTCCTACTGTAAACTTTGTCACAATTCCTAATTCAGGATACACTAAATCGATCCTTTTGTACTCCTTATTTTTTTCTAAATCATAGTTAACTTTTGTGATGTTTATGTAGGATGTTTCCGGGTTCACATACATATCGGTAGTTTTTAATTTAGTAAAATTATTATTAGGATTAAGTATTATTGTATTATTTTGTTTATAGACTGTATTAGTAATATTATTTCCTTCAATAATTCTATTCATTGTATCAGTTATTACCATGTTGCTTTTTTTATCATTCAGCAAGATTCCAGTATAATTAAAAAAAGAATTTATTATAATGTTATCTTTGGACTGTCTTATAAAGAAATCATCATTTTGATTATTTTCTATTATATTATTTTTTAATATGTTTTTAGATGTTTTATCAAATTTTAAGCCATAGTTAGCTCCTTCGACAATATTGTTATTTATCAGTTTATTATTATTAGTTCCATAATCTGCAATATTTATTCCACTATTCATAGACTTTTTTATATTATTGCCTTGAATTATATTATTAGTAGAATTATTATATATGTTTATCCCATAGTTATTGCTGTTTGTTATATTGTTTGAATTAATTAGATTGTTCTTTGTATTCTTTATAAAAATGCCATTACCATTTCCTACTAAGTTATTCGTTATTATAGTATTTTCTGGCGATTCCGAAACCATTATTCCCATTGTGTTGGATCTTATATTATTTGATTCAACATAATTAATGCTCGAATTTCTTTCTAATAGAACTCCAATACCAATATTATTTTCTAAAATGTTATTCTTTATTTTTATATTATTACAATTTTTTTTACAAACTATTGCATGAAAATTATTTTCGAAAATTCGATTTTGTTGTATATCAATATTGTTTGTATTTGAGTCCAAATTGATACCATCAAATTGGCTTTTCGAAATATTGTTATTCTTAATAGTGATATTAGAAACTTTATTTGCAAAATGTAATCCAAAATAATTATTAATTATTGTGTTGTTTTGAATTAAACTACCGTCACCAGAAAAAAATGCTAGTCCAGTTGTGCCTAAATGACTTTTATAACCAAGATTTTCAAAAAATGAATTTGTAATATTAGTTTTTCCTGCCGAGTTCCAAAATGTCCATATATAAGCTCGAGGAATTTCAGGAGATAATTCGGGAACCTCATTACTAGTTGAATTCCATGATGTTATATTTGTATTATCTATAATTAAATTGCCCCTTGAAATTATAGAATACGCCAAATTATTGGGCGAGTCAGAATCTATTTTAAGTAGGCGAGTATTCAGACCACTAATATTCAATGTTCCTTTTTCAAGTATCAAAATGTTGGACTTCAAGATCCATTCTTTTTCTTCTTTCATTTCTAGAATATCAGAATTATTATCAATAAAATCATAAATAGTTGGAATATCTACCGCCCCATTACATACTATGATAGTTTTTGTAATGTTTTCATATCTCAAACAAATATCTTCATTATTTATACGATTATTACTTTTTATGATATTATTATTTTCAGATTCCGAATTATTGGTTAATTGACTGTGAATATCACTCGCAAATGAAATATCTATTATATTAGCTAAAATGAAAATTAATAAAGAAGGAAATACAACGATTCTAAAAATTATAATATTTCTAATGCTAAACACTTGCGTTACTAAATTAAATTAATATGCTATATAAATGACGACAAAATTATTAATGCAGTTATTACTTATTTTTTTTAAATAACATACTTCTACTCAGACCTGGAGAGACACACATTTATATAAAAATAATCAAGTTATATTGATTTATGAAATCACAGCTTGTAACTAAAAATACTATTGTCGAATGTCTTGTCATATTCTTCTTCACTTTGCTAGTCTACAATATTGTTTTTTATCCTTTACCTTTAGACCAAATATATGGTGGCACCACTAATGTAAACACGGATAACGGTCCACCGTATAACGGTGTTAATATGCATGGATTTTATACTAGAACATCCCAAGCTAGAGATACAAATTATGATCTTCCAAATAATTATTTTGAAGAGAGCTTTAAGATCCTTTCATCTAATGGTTTAAATCACGTTAGATTCTTGATTTTCTGGGAATCATTTGTTAAAAATCCTACAGAGTTCATTGATGAATTGAAGTCAGTTGCAAATGCTGCTGATAAATATAATATTAAAGTTTTATATGATAACCACCAGTTTCATACATCATCTTACCTAAATCCTCAACGAGGTACTGGTTTCCCCTTTTCATTATTTGAAGCAGATTTTGCCTTCTTCTATGGAAGTGGTGGTGGTACGAAATATCCTACCGCTAAAGTATGGTGGACAAATTGGTGGGATAGAAATGTTCGTGACAAAGATGCAAATGATGGTTGGACCTTACAAACAGAATTCTTCAAAAAAGTTCTAGAAACGGTTGATAACCATACAAGTACTGTAGGCTATGAAATTTTAAGTGAACCACAAGTCCATGATAAGAGCCAATGGGAAAAAATTGGAAAATATAATACATTTATGGCAGATTTTCTGAGAAAATATACAGATAAAACTATTGCGTATAGTATGAACATTCCAGTATCTTTACAAAGCCCTATTGAATTAAATCCAATTAACCTAGCAAAAATGGCACCAAAGAATGTGTCTAACTCGGTATTTAAAATAAGCGTCTATGGGGTTCCACAAGAAAATGAGTATCAAGAATCGAGATTGAGTAATTTTGTTCAAGCTGCTGAACTGGCAAATGTTCCACTATACGTTGGAGAATGGAATAATGTTCAGAGAGATAAGATTATTGATGAAGAAGGAGAAATTGTCACATTTATTAATGAAACATTTAGTAGTATTAATCAGAGTGAAGCCAACCGATTAGTCGAAGTGTTTAAGAATCTTGATGTATGGGGATCTGCATTTTGGCAATGGCGAGTAGATTCTCATCAAGTACAAAACTTTAACCTGATTAATGTAACAAATGGAAAGATAGAAACTACGCCTTATTTTGATATAGTAAAAACTGCCTATCAGACAATTTATGTCAATAATAGCCGAAATGTCTCTCTTAATACTAATAATAATTCTCTAGTATAATAGGAAGATCAAATGGAATCGGAACCGAATAATGGTGATAAGGATTACTATTCAATAAATTTCCTATGGGGTTTGGAAAGATAAATTTGAAAAGTTATGATAAGTAATTATTAAGCCATTATCTGTGGTCTTTTTGAAAGATACTTCGGCAAATTTAGTGGCATAAATGGCTTATCTTTTGTTTCATTTTTTACAGATTCTATTAGTTCTATTAAATTGGATTCAATCTGTTTTCCGGTTTTACGATCACGTATTACCAAAGTTGTAGATTCAACTTCTTTATCTCCAATAACCAATATATAAGGAATCCATTCTGTTTCTGCTTCCCTTATTCTTTTACCAAGAGATTCCTGTCTATCATCTATATCTGTTCTTATTTGACTGCGGGAAAGAATATTCTCCATATTTTCTGCAAATCCTAAATGTTCATTTCTAATAGGTATAATTCTAACCTGTGTATGTGATAACCAAATAGGAAATTGAGGCGTTTGGCCTTGTTGTTTTATTTTAGCAGCTTTTTCTAACAGTGTATAAATAATTCTTTCTATAGCTCCACTCGGTGAATTATGTAATATTATAGGATTGTTTCTTTTTCCTTGTTCATCTATATATTCAATATTGTATCTTTTTCCATTTTCTACATCGATCTGGTCAGTTGATAATGCTGCGGCTTTTCCTACATTATCAACATAATTAAATTCCCATTTTAAAATAAAATAAAAAAATCTATCCTTCCACATTTCAACTAATATTGGTTTTCCAAATTTTCTAGAAATCTGGGCAACAAACTCTTTATTTTCATTATAAAATATTTCAGTAAATCTTATTGCCATTTCTATATCTTCAATTTTTATATCAAACCCGTTTAATACATCTATAGAGAGATCAAAACGTTTTAAACATTCATCTTTTGCTTGTTCTATATCTTTACAAAATGCATGACAGTCAGGCATACTGAATGCTCTTAATCTTCTAAGTCCTACTAGTTCTCCACTTTTTTCTCTACGGAAACTATATCTTGTTAACTCATAAAGTTTTAATGGAAGATTTTTATATGTAATATGAAAATCTTTAGCCATTAAAAATTGACCAAAACAGGCTGCAAACCGTAAAAATAATTGTTTGTTATCTGATAATATATTATATTGTCTAGCAGGAAATCGATTGAAATAGCTTTCCATAGATGGATGTTTTGTATCATACATTATGGGAGTTTCAACTTCTATTCCCCCATATTCAAGAACCTTCCAAGTTACAAACTGTTCTATTAATGATTTCATCAATCTTCCCTTTGGATAGAATCTCATATTACCTGCATCAGAAGCTGGTTCATAATCTGCAATAGCCATTTTCTTCATTAGGCCTACATGAGGAGGTTGTTCATCTGCAGCTCTTCTTTTTGATGTTTCGTATTCTAAAAACCTCTTCAAATTATTATTTGTTTCCATTTTGAATTTTTCTAATGGTGTTAATACTCCATTTGTATCTAAAATGAACCAGAGAGATTGTTGCTTTTCCTCTGATTTTAAAGCAGATGAAACCGGACCTGTATCAATAATATGTTGTTTTAGATCCTCTTTCTGAAAAATCTCGTCGTTATCTTCACTTGTAACTTGTTTATCAGAAATCACTTTAAAATTTTCTGCTAATGGGTGACCTTTTACTTTTATATTAAAGCTCTTAGTCCATCCAAATGGAGCTCTATAAACCTCATTTATTATCTTTCTTGAGTTTATTTCCAATTCTTTGATAATTTCAAACGCATATTTTGGAGGAGCCAAATAAGAACTTAAGTGGGAATAAGGATAAATCAATAATTTATTAATTTTTAAATTTTGTAAGTAACTTCTAATCTCTTTTATTGCTTTTTCTACAGTAATTTTATTATCTCCTTTCTCTACCGACACAAAAACAACTATTAAACTTTCTAATTTGATTTTCGATTTTGATACGTCTTTTTCTGCATCATCAAGTTCCACTTCAATAGGCTCATATTCTATGAAGTCTGCGTGCAATTGTAATAAACGCATTTTTCATCTTACCTTGATCCAATCTTTATTTCCATCTAGCTCTTTCCGTTTCTCGATCTTCTTTTGTAGCTTTTTTCCAATCTTTATAATGGTTTCTACATAAATAGATTCTTTTACTAGTTGAGGAAATATCCAAGTCGGTAGCCATTTTTCCTTTGCTCTCACTCATAGATCTTTCTGCTTGTTCAGTACATCCTTGTATGCTACAGTTAACACCTTTATTTACTCTACCCATCTATAGTAAAATTATATTTGAATATAAAAGCTATACCGATGTATTAGTTAGAAAGTATCATCGTATTATAAAAATTACTATAAAAACTAGTGATACTATTATTTCACTTGTAAGTATAAAATTCTTTATCTTTTTAAATGAGGAATTATCTGTTTTCCTATTTTTTGATCTAATCCACTTTTGATCTCTGATTGTTACTAAGGCGTATAATTTTATTATTGCAATCATAAAATTGATTACAACGTAGACTGGAAGAAGTATAATATCTGCAGGATGCCTTTTTAGATGTGGTATTATTTTAATTCCTCGACCGATCATCCATAAAAGTAAAATGGATACCGCTAATACATAGTGGTTTAAATAAAGTGAAATACCAAAGAAGATTGGACCAAAAAACAATGTAAATATGGAAATAAATCTATCTATTATGTGAAAAGCTAAAAATGGATGTTTCCATGCCCATCCATCCCACAAACTTATTAAATCAGAATTATGACTATTTCTTGACCACCTTAATCGCTGACTCCAAAAAGTCTTAAAGTCAGGAGCAGCATATGAGTAGATTACAGCATTGCTCTGATAGTATGTTTTCCAACCTTTACTTTGAACTATTCTTGTTAAACATTTATCCTCTCCTGATTCTTTCTTTTTTCCTAAGACTATTTCATTAAGAAAATTATCCAAATAGTCAATTATAATGTCTTTTCTATAGAGTGAAGTTCTACCTGACAGGCACGAAAGAGCTTGTCCCATAGCAGTCTGAGCAGGTAGATCATAATAATTTCTCATATCCCAAAAAATATCTGTTATTTTTTGCCATATTGTATTTCTTTCAATAGGATGTTGCCTTGTTGTAACACCTCCTATAAGTTGATCGTCGAAAGGGGATAGTATGGATTCCCTAATATTTTCTGCCCAAACTGTGTCACTATCAACAAGAGCAACAATTTCATTTTTTGCCTCTTTTATTCCTTCAGCCAATGCAGGTCTTTTGCCAGGCTTCCTTGCGATGAGAAGCTTCATAAATGAATAATCTTTTGCCAAAGATTTGAAAACTTCAATACAACGACTATCACTTTCGTCGATCACTCCTATTATCTCATTAGGCTCATTTTTGATCCATGATCTTATTGCATGATCAAAAAGTTCCGGATCTTCATTATAAACTGGGGTAATTATGGTGTATTTGCGATAGCTTCTATCATTCCAAGATACTTTAGGTCTGTATAAAAACGAAGTGGATTTTTTAAAAACCCATACACTCCATCTCCAAACTCCGATAATTCCAAGTGGTATGTAAATCCATATTAGTTGATAGTAATTAATAGCGACATAGCCAAAAAATTCGGATAGCTTTAAAACTAGAGATTGAATTGGTTCTAATAGTGATATTTTACTAAAAAAATGAGGAGAAAAAATGTAAACTACAGAAAAAATAAGAAGTACAGATAAGACTGATATAATTAAAGCAACCGTAACTTCCTCTGACGCTCTTGAATCCAGTAATCTATACATCTATTTATTTTTATATTTGTGACTTCTAATTTATATATAGATCGTAAAAATTTTGATTAAGAAACTCAGTAAACAAAAATAGAAACTGGTGGTTACACTATAATTTTATATTTAAAATTCATATTAATATTTTATAGAAGAATATTTAAAATAATCAATCCTAACTATATAAGTGAAAAAGAGATAGTAGTACTTATATATTAATTTGCGTTTTTTTTTGTAAAAGAGGATTGTGGAACAGTAATGGTAAAAATTTCTATAATTGGATCCGGAGTAGTTGGCTCTGCCACGGGAAAAGGATTTCATAAGCTAGGTCACAACGTTTTCTTCTATGATATTTCTAAAAATAGAATAGAAACGTTAAAGAAAGAAGGATTTAAGATCGCTCATAATGTAAAGGATGCTTTGCAGCAGAGTGATATTACGTTTGTATGTGTCAATACGCCTACTGGCGATAATGATGAACAAGATTTGTCACAGGTAAAATCTGCTCTCTTCTCTATAAAAGAAGCATTAAATGAATCTACTAAATATAACTTGATAGTTTTTAGAAGTACTATGTTACCAGGGACTATGAATGAAATAGTTATTGGTTATCTGGATCAAGAGTGTAAACAAACTAGAGGTAAAGATTATGATGTTTGTTATAACCCAGAATTTTTAAGACAAGAAAGTGCATATGAGGATTTTTTTATTCCTGATAGGGTAATTATAGGAGAGGATTTTGAAGGCAGTTCGAAATTATTACAAGAATTGTACAAACCACTTACGGAAAAAATTATTGTTACTAGTCCTAAGGCTGCAGAGATGATTAAGTACACATCCAATTGCTTCTTGTCATTAAAAATATCATTCTTTAATGAAATCGGAATGTTGTGTAAAGAAATAGGTATAGATGATAGAGCAGTAAGTTTAGGTGTATCTCTAGATAAACGTATAGGTAAATATGGTACTATCGCAGGTAGACCATTTGAAGGTGCATGTTTGCCAAAAGATACAAGAGCATTATCTACATTTATCAAAAAAAGAGGATGGACACCAGACTTGCTTAAAGTAACTTTAGATATAAACAAAAAAATTGAAGAATTAGTAACAAAAACTGCATTAACAAAATAATATATATATTTTATAAATTTTTTATTAAAAATTAATAAACAAATCCATTAAATTTTTTTAATAAGTTTATCGGTTTGCAGTTTTGTTACTATCTTATTTATTATAAATATTACAATAATAGTCAAAAAATTTCTCTAATGAAATTAATTGTCTGTTCTCAATAGATATATATAATGAAGCAAAAACATTAGAAAAGAATAATCTCTCTTGTGGTGGTAATTCAATAAGATGTCCTATAATGTCGGCAGCATCCCAAGAATCCCCTGCACCGGTTAAATTTCTTAAAATAGTATTTTTTATGTTATATTCAAAATATACCTCATCGCCATAAGAACAAGCACAACCATATCTGGTATGCAGGTCGATAAATACTCCTAATTGTTTTGCTAATTCTTTAATAGCCATTTCTATATTGATACGGTCATATTTTTTACTTAAGTAAAAATTTTTGAGATCTAATTCAAAAAGTAAAGAATTACATTCATTTTCATTAATACTTAGAATATCTATCATATTATTTGGATCTCTTAATAATGTACAAAATTCCTTACTCCGAGTTTGAATATCTGCAGGATCAACAAAATGTAAGGCTTTCGGTGAATTTTTAAATACATGTTTTAAAAGATCAGTACCTTTCCAATTGCTAGCCCAATTTACAAGAATAACAGCATCAGAATTAACTAATATTTCTTTATAATCCGGAGAATTTAGTCTGTCTGAACCAAAATTTGAATTTTCACCTACATCGCTAATCATTATATTAGAATTACTTAGGTCAATGCAGTTCTGAATTTCTAGTGATGTTGTGTATCCTGGTTTTCCATTCGATAAATGCAATTTTACTTTAGGTAAATCTTTAAAAAAATATTTTAAGTTCATGTCACTTGAATCATCAGTTATAGTGAATAGATCTACATCAAATCCAAGTTTTCCAAGACAATAAGCAATATTTACTGCATTTCCTCCTTCAATTTGTGTAGTGGGTATTCCTCTGATGCTTCCACCCCCATACTTTGTTTTTTCTTTTATACATATAAAAAATTCATCTATATTTTTAATTTTGATTATTCTGTCGATAAAAAAATCATGTAATACCGTAATTGATTTATTATTACATTGGGCATCATTTATTTTATCAAAAATTGTAATTGGGTCCAAAACCGTTATGGGAAACACCTGTTTGATTTTTTTATAATATATTGTTGTTTATGAAAGTTATCTCCAAAATATCGAAATTACACCTAAACCCAAGATAGCTAATCCTCCATAAATCATAGATGTAATATTCATAGCTCCAGCGCCTGCTGCTATTCCTATTCCTGAACCTATCATAATTATCTCTGCTGTTCTTCGCCTCATTTTTAAATATTATAAAAACTTGCCTAATAAGTATTATAGTTCATAAAATGTCATTTGTTAAAGAAACCAAAAATATAAAATATTAAAGAAATTAGGTGTGAATTAATCCGCCATGTTCACTTACATGTGGAGATTGCCCAACAAACTTTCTTCTAAAGTGACCAGAGGGTCTTTTTGATAAAAGTTCAATAAACCATGCCTCGTGTTCAACTTCTTCTTGCATTATTTTTTGTGCAATATCGTATGTTCGTGGATCTTTGCCGGCAGTCATATCACATACTTCTCCCCATGATCTTATTGCACATTGCTCTGCCTCTAGCAATACTGTAAGTATGGATTTGATATCTTGCCAATTATCAGGTAAATAGGCATCAGGGCATCCAGCTTGGTCAGCAAATTCTCTAATATCTCGTGGTAAACTACCACCTAACTCATATAATCTGGGAGTCATTGCCTCAAAATGATTTCTATCTTCAATCCTGGCATCCTCTACTATTTCCTTAATTCCTTCACCTTCTAAACCTGTACAATGCATCCTTAAGATTGTATAATAGTAATATGTTGTAAACTCAGCGCCTACACCTTTTCTAATTAATTCTATTAATCTTTGTACATTTACCCCATTCTTTTCCAAAACTTCCAATGCTACAATTTTTGGAACAGAGCTATCTTGATTATTTGACATATTATTCGATTTGAATAATAATATATAAAGGTTTTAATATAACAAGTAAAACAGTTAGCTAATAAATAACTATTGACACCTTAATGATATATATATAATGGTTTTTGGATATTGTATATGGCAACCGAACAAATTGTAGATCCTTTTCTGGTTATGATCGCTATTTCTGGATTTTTCTCTGCAACCATTTTATTATCATCGCTTTTAACAATTAGAAAGAAAAAAATCCAAACTGATAGAATTAAAAATAATATTTAATATTGAATTATTTCTAAAATGACTATTACAATTTGTATTTCTCATAAAGAAGATGTTGATGGTTTATCTTCAGCTATACTGATAAATTCTGCCTTCAAAGAAAAAGTGTCTATAGTATTAGTAGATTATGCAAATCTTATATTTAGGCTTGAAAGATTGCTTAAAAATCTCTTACCGGTAACAAAAGGATATAATAGGATATTTATTTGTGACCTTGGATTAAATAAAAAAAATCAACCCAGATATATTTCAATATTAGGAAAAATGGTTGGTTTGGGATATAAAGTAACCTATATTGATCATCATGACCTTGAAGAAGACGCAAAGAAAGAAATAAAAAAAATAGGAGTAAATCTAATTCATTCTACTCAAGAATGTACTAGTATTCATGTTTATAATAAATATAAAAAAAAACTTTCCTCTAATGCATCGTTTTTTGCTGCTGCAGGTGCTTTAACTGATTATCTAGATAATAAGCCAGTAGCATCATCACTGATACCTCTATATGATAGACAATTTTTAATGTTAGAATCGACAGCAATGTCTTACATGATTTCTTCAAACCAAAACAATGAGGAATATCTATACAATATCGTTAATGTTTTATCTGCTATGAAATTCCCTCATGAAATTGAAGGAGGGTTTATAGAAGCAGAGAAATATGCAAAAAAAATATCTAATGCTATTACTTCCCTTTCTAAAGAGATTAAAACTAAAGATAGTATTGCTTTAGTACAAAATAATCTTGATCTTGCATCAAGTACTGTAGTAAATTTTGTTTTAGGAATGTCAGAAAAAAAAATTGCAATGGTTTATAAATATAAAGAAGAAAAAAAAGTTTTTATTATTTCTATTCGAGGATCTAAAGATTGTAATGTTCATTTAGGAAGAATTGTAAATGAGATTGCATCAACTTTGGGAGGAAGTGGGGGAGGTCATGATAAAGCATGTGGAGCTGTAATTCCTAAAGATTCATTCGATAAATTTGTTGAATTGTTAGATACAAAAACCTCAGAGTATATCGCTGTCAATTACTAATTCTAAAATCAACACTTGTTTCGGCTCTGTTAAGTTAAGCAGTAAAATCTATAGCTAGATACGTTCTCTTTATGATATGAAAGTTAGATTTGAACGAAACATAACATCCACTGTTATTGGAATGTATTCTCTTTATCTATACTTTCTAGGTAAATCTACGTAATACTTCCAAGGCATTAGTAATCTTTAGAGATGTGAATAAGAGAAGTTATGTACCTGTATGGAACTGTAATCAAAGATTTGGATCCTGTCAAATCTACAAAAGGAAAAGAGTGTCTGCCTTTATCATAGACTAAACAGTTATCCATGTTGGAAACCAGCATTTCTGGTTATGGATCTATATTGAACCAATAAATAGTTCTATGCTTGAATCTACATTTCAGAAGAGAAACATGCTTGTTGCTGAAAAATTCATTAGATCTCTTGTTGCAAAATATGGAAATTATTTAGGGTATACAGATGGTGGAACATAGTATCCAGAAGCATGCAAGATACTGGGATTAAAACACAATCTACATTCATCATTTGAGAAAAGCCTGATGGAGAGAATAAACCAATACTTTAAGGATATAATAGAAAGTTTTGATGACTGCTATCCATGTTTGAAAGATGAATGTAATCTATTTCATGTGTATAACTGCATACAATTCTTTGTATCCATGTATAATTATACAATAGTAAATAATAATTATGATCTCGAGTTAGTAGAGGAGGTGAATATTTTCTTAAATTAACAGAGCCTTATTTTATATAATAATTAGAAAAAATAATCTAAACTTATAATATAAATTGAAGAGAAAAAATTCTACGTATTGATAAATAATTCGATACCGATCTCGGTATAAAAATAAGAGTTTAACATACAGCATTAAAGAAGATAGTTATTATTCATGACAAACATCTCAAAGATCTAAGACCATGGAACAATTTTTTTATGATATAATGGAACTACCATATGATAAGAGATCTATTACGTTATTATTGGTTAAAGTTCTTGTAATCAACAAACTGGTAAATAAAGAAATGATTTTAGTATAGGTTAAAGTAGTATTATTCTCAAATATATCAAATGTTAAATTCTAAAGTTGCATGAAATCTAATGAACCTTATTATTGTGATACTCTAAGTAGCAATAACTGTCAAATAAGAGGATATACGACTGTTTTGTTCATTTAAAGATGGAATGTTTACACAAGCAGATAGCATTATTTCTTCGACATAATAATTCATTTAATATGGTCTGAAATCCGACTTGAACTCTGCAACTATATTCACAGTTTATACATGTTTATTTTTAAAGAAAGAAAATTGAGACATAACCAATATTTTATTATTCTGCAACTTATAACGCTAGTTCGATTAAAACAATTTACGGAGGGCTTGGGCGGTATAACTATTTTTGGAAATCGTTCTTGAGAATTATACCAAAATGTAACATTAGATTATTTGAAATTATTATATCTAGTTGATGAGATTTATTTCCATGAGAATATAATATTATCTCCTTTGAAGATTTGAAGACGATTTGAAAGATATTTTGCAAAAACATTTGCTAATATATTTTATCTATTAATGCCAATGTCTGAAGGATTTTTCATGAATGAAATTGACTTATTCAAATTTTAATCGTATAGACTCATCCTGTAAATGAGC
>JANWKP010000057.1 GCA_025451315.1 Nitrososphaerales archaeon
AAAAATTATTTTTTTCAGCAATTTCTATCCCATCAAATATGGTTGGAGATTTAGAATGTTTTTTGTTTGCAAAATTGATCATATCTTCTCCCCAATATTTCATAACAACTGCGATAACTAATGGTAATGGTAAAATATTTTGTTCTATTAAGGGTAAATCCAATTCTTGAGATAGCTTACCATGCAATTTAAATAAGATAAATCTACATCAAATAAAAACTATCCTATCCGTTGCATATAAGAAAATTAATCAACTGTCTTATATAGAAGAATATCTTGAACAATATTTGATTGTTAATCTTTTAATCTATTAATATAGAAATTATTCTTAAAATTCTTTAAAATGTGACTAGATATACCAATGTGTAAATAATGCATAAAAAGAAATAATCAGTTAAAAAACAACTACAATAAAAGTATCAATTCGATAATTCTTATCACTATGAATTAAAGTATGGATTTATATCATCAATAAATATCCTCTTAAATATTATTAATGACAAAAAACTTGATATATACAATTACATAATTATGCCTCAATTATTAGAAAAATGGGCCCTGTTAAGTTAACCAAAAATCAGGAAGTAAATTGAAAAAATTCTATTAAAACTGAGCACAGAACATAATAGAAAAATAGAACGTATGACTACTTTATCCTTAAGTTAACAGAGCCTTTATTAACTATAAATTATTATATTTAAAGGGCTTTTTAAATTGTTACCATTATTACGATTAATTAAATTCTCATTATCTTCTCCTTATTACAACTATATCCTAATTTGCTAATCTTAAGAAATTATAGAGGATTGACTTGCCATCAATCCCACTTTTTTCAGGATGAAATTGTACTCCGAAAATATTTCGATTCTTATGTTTAAAGACTTCATTTTTTGATTGTGATGAGCTGCATAAGAGTTCTAAATCAGAAGATAATCTCGATATGGCATATCTATGACTCTGATATACGTAGATTGAAGAGTCAGGAGGTAAAAAAATATTATTAGTATTTGATGTGACCTTAACTAATCCATGAATAGTATTTTTCATTTTAATTAAAGAACCACCAAAAAATAAATTAATGATCTCTGCACCATAACAAATGCCCAATAAAGGAATATCAAGGTTATTACAGTATTTAATTATTTTATTATTTTTTAAATTCGTCTCTCTATTATAGTTTCGTCTTCCTGATAATATGATTGCTCCATATAATGATAATTCTTCGGATTTAATTTCTGAATATAATTTACATTGAAAAGATATATTCAAATCTTTAATCATATTAACTATATCGATTACAAAGGGAGAAGTGTTATTTACAATTAATAACTCCATAGCTATAAAATCTTATTTAGAAAATTTATATGTTAAGACGAACAAGATGCTATATTAGCCAATTTTTTAGAAATCAAAAAGACACCCACGGAAACTGGAACTGTTGAAATAGATTTATCCAGATTATACTTTTTTCCTTTAATTGAAAATTTTAAAGGTGTATTAAGGGAAATATCAACATTTTTATCATCATCGAAAAAACAAGAATCGATCATCGGATCAAATTTATCTAGGTTATTACATATAATTTTTGAAAGTCCACTTTTACTATTCAATGAACCTACCATTCTAAAAATTCTATGGATATCGGTAGTAACCTGCGGATCGATTTTTAGCCCTAAGTCAGATGCGATTTTATCAATTTCATTCTTAAATGATTGGTATCCTCCAATTTTTTTTATAAATTTATTTAAATAATCATTGGATACTTCAGAGATCTTCATCTTTTGAACAATTCTTTTCCTCCATCCATATGAATAGCCGCTTAATGGAATTTTGATTCTATAACCATGCTTGTCATTCCTCACTCCTAAACTTTCAGGGGATAAATTCTTACCCATTATATATCCTACTATGTCAGAACGGGCTTTAGAATCCAACATTAAATAATTACTCTGAAATACCACTACGTGGAATCCAGTATTACCTGAAAAAGATACCTCCATATTTTCTTCTTTTATACCAAAATCTTTTTTTAAAAATTCTGTTAAATTTTTAGTTTCCTTTTTTAAAGCATTTATACACCTAAAACATGGTATAGTATTTTTAAGAATCTTAGTATTTTGACATGCAGAACATATTTTGGTCAAGTCTCGAAAAACGACATGACAGTTAGAACAAATATAAAAAGTATGTTCCTTTTGACAGGGTAATAATAAATCATTAAGATCTATATCAAAGATCATATCTGCACCCTTCCACCCTTTCTCGTTAATTGGAAAAGTAGGAAATTGATAATAAGCATTTGAGCAAAAAATATCAGAAGGCACATTTTGAATTATATATGCCTTTAAGTTTCCTAATTTTGAAAATGATAAATGCCGAATTACTCTACTATCAAATGTCATAATACCATATTCACGATTATGCATTTCAAGTGGAGGTCTAAGATTTTCTATGTTTTTAAAATAATATTCTTTGAAAAGTGTAAATATAAACTCATTATTTTTAAGAGTTATTTCTTTTTTCATTTTCTATTTTTTCTACCAAATTGTATAGGATTAGTTATTCCTCTGCAATCAATAGTTGCATAACAAAGGTTTTCATTTACCAGTTTGGAACAGGCAGGAACAGAATACTTTGTTTGGCTTCCTTTTTTACCCGCTAAATGCTCAACTTGATATTTAGTGATTTTTTCATTATAATCAGGAGCATTTTGAAATAGTAGTACTACATCATCTACGCTCTTACCTGAGGATAGCATATAAGTGGCTAACATAAATCTTGCAGAGTGAGGTAAGTTTTCATTTTTATTTAATAATTCCAAAGCTTTCTTTATACAAGGAGGAAGATCAGTTGTAGTATGGGAATATCTAATAGCCGGTGCCAATTTATTTTTAATCAAAACTGCATGAATTTTAATTTGTTCTGGTATTTTGGTAATATTCATATTTTTAATTCTATTATACATCAAATTGTATATTTCATATCTTATTAGTCTCACAGTTTCATCCCCATCCAAGTACACATAACCATTATCTACAGCTCTACCGATTAATTTCCATTCTTCTTCATTAAACGAAGTAGCTCTTATTAAATAATCAGAAATATTCATCTTAAAGAGATGATTATTTTTAGGATCTAATTCTACATCCAACTGAAAAAGATCTCTGAAAACCTTGGAAATAAGAAGATTCTTTCTTGTAAGATCTTTCTCTTTTGAAAGATCAGATACTAAAAACTTTTCTACACGCATAGCTTCAAAAAGTGAGAATTTTTTGATAGCAGAATCTTCATTTATATAATTCATAATAATAAGAGAAACGAGAAAAGTAAATAATTCTATATCATATTTTTCCAGATCAATAAAGACTTTTCCTTGGATTAATTCAAATTCAATCCTTTTCGAAGCTCGTTCTATGATATGTAAAAATTCAGAGCGATTAAATTCATCCAAATCAAAATGAGTTTCTCGGATATAGTTTCCAGCTTCTTCTAAGAATGGATATTTGGCCAAGTCATCTTTACCTAAGATAATGCTCAATACTATTAATTATACTCATCACCAAAATAAAACTACTTCGTAAAGATATTATCTATGTACTTTATAAAAAATTCCGAAAACAATGTGAAAGTAGGATGCCACGTATCAATTACTGGTTCAATTAGTAATTCAATTAAAAATGCAGAAAGTATAGGTTGCACTGCTTTTCAAATATTTACTAGAAATCCTCGTGGTTGGACAGCTAAACAATTAGAAATTAATGATATCAATGAATTTAAGAAAAAAATAAAAAGTAGTTATATTGATAATGAAGATATTGTAGTTCATATCCCATATTTACCTAATTTCGCAGCACCAACTGGTGAATCATATCTTAAATCTAAGGAAGTCCTTGCTGAAGAAATTATTAGATGTTTTTTGTTAGATATCCCCTACCTTATTCTTCATCTCGGAAGCCACCTAGGATCAGGGGAAAAAAATGGGATTAACCAGATAGTCAATGCATGCAATTTTGCACTTGACAATTTTAATTCTACATACCGACGACATTTGCATTTAAATATTTTAATTGAAAATAGTGCTGGGCAAAAAAATAGCATAGGTAGCAAATTTGATGAAATTGGATATATATTGGATACTTTAAATAACAAAAAATTTGGAGTTTGTTTTGATACTTGTCATGCATTTGCTTCCGGATATGATCTAAGGACATCTAAAAAAGTAGAAGAAACAATGAAGAATTTCGATGATACCATAAATATTAAAAATTTAAAAGTTTTGCATTTAAACGACTCAAAAGGGAAAATAAATGAGAACAAAGATAGACATCAGCATATTGGGCTTGGTTTAATAGGTAAAGAAGGACTAAAAGAATTTTTAAATTATAAACATTTTCAAAATATTCCAATAATAATGGAAACGCCAATTGATGGCATTAGAGGAAATAAAGAAAACATGAAAGCTGTGTTAGAATTAATTGAGACGCTTAAAAGTAGTTGAAGACCTCAAGAAAAATATAGAACCTTATTCTCATGGATAATATTTATGGCTAGTTACGATAGAATTGCAAAGCTTTCATTAGATAGAGGGTTTTATTTTCCTAGCTCAGAGATTTACTCTGATTCTATGGCCGGTTTTTGGGAATATGGTCCAAATGGGAACAATCTTAAAAATAAATTCATTGAATTATGGCGGAGAGAACTGGTGAGAAGGGATGACATGATTGAAATTGATGGATCACAAATTATGAGTAAGAATGTATTTGTTGCTTCAGGGCATATTGATAATTTTTCTGATCCTGTAATAGTATGTAGTAAATGCAAATCCACCTTACGAGCTGATAAATTTATTTTTGATAAAACACGAATAAATGTGCCTGAAGGAGCTTCCAATAATGAAGTTGACGAGGTATTAAATCAAAATAATTTAAAATGCCCAACATGTGGTTCATCATTTCAGCCCACAGAACGATTCAATATGATGTTTAAAGTAGGAATTGGTCCTAGAAATGAAGAAGCGTATTTAAGACCTGAAACTTGTCAAGCTATATTTGTAGACTTTAAAAGGATTTTTAAAATTATGAGAGGAAAACTTCCCTTTTCAATTGCTCAAGTAGGAAAAAGTTTTAGGAATGAGATAGCCCCTCGACAAAGTTTATTGAGACTGCGAGAGTTTTATCAAGCGGAAATCGAAGTATTTTGTAATCCCAATGAATTAGACTCTCTGTCAAAATTTGATGAAATTAAAGACACCATTTTAACTATAAACGACGGTTCTGAGGTTTTTAAACTTACGGCTAAAGAAGCAATAGAGAACAAAATTATTCCTAATAAATTAATTGCTTATTATTTATCTATTTTAAATGAATTTTATGAAAAGACAGGTATTGATATGAATCAAACACGTTTTAGGAAATTGTCTGATAAAGAAAAAGCCTTTTATGCAACAATTGCTTTCGATTTTGAGTTAAAAACGAGTGTAGGCTGGCTAGAATTGGTGGCATGTAATTACAGATCAAATTATGACTTAGATCAACATTCCAAAATTAGCAAAGAAAAAATGGAAATAACGGATCCGGTTACAAATGAAAAAGTTTTGCCTCATGTATTTGAGCTTTCACTTGGGATAGATAGAAGCATATATTCAGTTTTAGAGAGTTCCTTTTTCGATGACCACGAGAATGATAGGGTCATTTTAAAGTTAAAGCCATACCTTGCCCCCATTTTGGCTGGAATTCTTCCCTTAGTCAAGAAACCAGAATTAGGAGATATCGCAAAAAATATTTACCATGATCTAAAAAAAGACTTTGATATGTATTATGATGAATCTGGATCTATTGGGAGACGATATCGGAGATTAGAAGAAATAGGAGTTCCATTTGCAATAACAGTTGATTATGATACTCTTGAGGATAAGACTGTAACAGTTAGATATAGAGATACGATGCAGCAAAAACGTATAAAAATGAAAGACCTAAAAAGTTTTTTTGTAGAAAATAAAGATCCATAATCATTATTTTTTAATTGGAATCTAAAAAAAGAAAAAATATTAGATCTGAAAACAAACCAGAAAAGGAAGTTATACCTTCCGAAAAATGGCTAGTATCATTTAAGAACCACCATAATAGTAGAGCAAGTTTGTTTCCTAGAATTATAATTCGACAATTTTACGCTCAAGGGTATTATGAAGCTTATGATATGATAAGATCTTACGCAGAAAAACTATCGTTGGAAATAATGTGGTTTAAAGAAAAACGAAATTGTTCAAATTTGTTTATATCTAAAACGTTCCCTCTATTAGAATCAATTTGTATCTATTGTAATAGAATATTCAATGATTTAGAGCCTATTCCTTGTTTAAAAGATGATTGTATCCATATGTTTTGTTCAACATATTGTTTAGAAAAACATATCAGATTGAAGCACTGTGTGAAAAAATAGCAAGTGAAATCATTTGCGTAATTTAAAATAAAATTACACTTCAATGAGCTTCGCATCAAATAACTGTTCCAAAAGTTGAACAGTTTCTTGTTCTACTTGTTGTCTTGGAATTCCTAATTTTTCGGAAAAATAGTCTGTAAGTTGATTAATAGTTTTCGTTCCATCGCAAGATTCCCAAAATCGAATTATAGCATCATTTACCATAAAACTTTTTTCATCTTTATTCATTAGGATTAAAGATCCGTCTTCCGATTTCATATATGAGCCTATTTGTTTAGGATGAGCCTTCTCATAATCTATTTGAAATCTGAGCTTTGGTTTTCCAAATCCTAGAGAATCTCTAGCCGTAGGATCCATTTTATCAATAGACCAAGGAGGATCCCATACAATTTCTACATTGATATTACCAATTCCTTTTATTTTGCCTACATGTTTTTTAACGTCATTAACCATAGTATTATGTAATGGACAGCCTCGAGTTGTCATTGTCATTTTTATATTAACATCTTTTTCTGCTTCAATTTCTACACCATAAATAAGTCCTAGATCAACAACATTTACCGGAATTTCAGGATCCATACATTTTTTTAACTGAACGTAAACTTGATCCTTACTTATTGATTCTTTTGACATTTAATATATTTTAATAAGAGAAAAAGATGATAAAAATGTTATTAATAAACACTGTTTCTTCTGTTTAAGATGAAAACAGAAATTATTCCATTAATTTTTTAATACTTTTCGTATAAGGAGGTGAAATAATTCCCTTTTCAGTTATTATTTTTGTGATTAATTTGGGAGGAGTGATATCGAAGGCAGGATTAATAACTCCAATGTTTGGTGGAGCAATTATTTGTTTACCGATTTTGATAACTTCATCCTTTGAACGTTCTTCAATAACTATATCTTTAGGCATATTCTTCAAGTCAAAAGTAGAAGAAGGAGCGACCACATAAAATGGAATAGAGTGTGTTTTTGCTAATACGGCCAATTGATATGTACCTATTTTATTAAAAACATGTCCAGTACGTAATATTCGGTCTGCTCCGACTACAACATGTTTAACGAGTCCCTTCGCCATTATGTATCCAACAGCAGTATCAGGAATAAGACTTACGTCTATTTTTTCATGTTGCAGTTCAAACGCAGTTAATCGAGAACCTTGCATTACAGGTCGGGTTTCTGTTGCAATAACACTAATTTTTTTACCTGATTCTTTGACAGCTCTTATAACTCCCAACGCAGTTCCGTAAGCAACAGTAGCTAATGATCCTGCGTTACAATGAGTCATGATAGTATCACCATCAGAAAATAACTTCACGCCATTTAGTCCCATAGATTTGTTTGTAGCTATATCCTCTTTAGCCATTAGTAAAGCTTCGTCTAGGATAACTTTCTTTATTTGTGAGATATCACCGAGATTCGTTATTTTTTGCATTATTCTATCAAGTGCCCATTGGAGGTTAACTGCAGTAGGACGTGTTGATCTTATTAATGAATATGCAATAGATAATTCCCTTAAAAAAATTTTTAAATTACTCGTTTTACTATTAATTGCTGCCAAGGCTAAGCCAAATGCTGCAGTAACTCCAATTGCAGGTGCTCCCCTAACAACAAGGCTTCTAATAGCATCTGCAACATCGACGTAATCCCTACACTTTACATACGATAACTTAGTTGGTAGTTTTGTTTGGTCAATCAAAAGAAGATAATTATTCTTCCATTCAATAGTTAGAAGTTCATTAGATGATGAGGTATTCAAGCTATACATTTGTTTTAGAATTCTCTCAGTTAATATATTTGATTGAATTAATGATCTAAATTAAATTACCTATCATCGCATAGTTTACCCCTTGAAGGTTACCTGCCATAATGATACCTCTTCCATCATACAATACACTTTTTCCTATATTGGTATTATTTAGTTTTTTATATTCATCATGATCCGCAATAATTATGATCAAATCGGCCCCTTTTATTGCTAAGTCGAGATCATTAATTAGGAACATATTACTATATTTAGAGAAAAGATCGTCTTTTTTAACAAGTGGATCATGAATTCTAATTTCTTTAACTTTTAGTTTCTGTAACTCTTTGACTACGTCATAGGTGGGGGATAACCTTGTATCAGAGACACCTCCTCGAAATGCTAGCCCTAATAATGTTATTGTCAAGTTTTTGGAACTTTTAGACTTTAGCAGTTTTAGTGCTTGTCTAACACAATATTTTGGCATGGAATTGTTAAGTAATCTACCTGATCTTGTTAGTTTACAATCCACATGAAGAGATTTTGCAGTTTTTAGAATAAATTGAGGATATACTGGAATACAAGCTCCTCCTACTCCAATACCTGGTTTATGAATATGACAAAATGGCTGAGAATTTGCAGCATAACGCACCTCCCAAAAATTAATTCCGAGATGTTCTGAAAATATTGCTAATTCATTTGCTAATGCAATATTAACATCTCTGTATACTCCCTCGAATAATTTTTCTGCTTCTGCGGCTTTTATATTACTCATTGATATTATTCCCTTTTGATAAATAAGAGAAAAAATCTTTGCACTAATTTCTAAACTTTTTTTACCATATCCAGCAACAACTCCAGGATACCTTTTTTCGATATCCTCTATTGCCCTACCTTCATAGATCCGCTCAGGATTATAAACCATATAAAAATCATTTTCTACAGCCAATCCGCTATATTTTTGTAATATTGGAATAACTATCTTTTCGGTTGTTCCAGGAGGAACACTTGGATTTAGAGCGACGACATCATTTTTCTTTAAGCCCTTTCCTATTGCTATGGCTACGTTCCTTACCGCAGATAAATCAGCAGAACCATCAGCAGCCAGAACAGGAACACATATCATTTTAAGAAAAGAATCCTTAGATGCTTTAACTAAATCATCATAAATAGATAATTTCTTATTGCTAAGACCTTTTTCAAATGCTTCGTTGACACCAGGTTCAGGAATAGATGTTTTTCCTTGTCTAGCATATTCTAAAATAGACGTCGATTTATCAACCCCTATTACATGGGCACCTGCACGCAACCATGCCGCAGCAATTGGAGAACCAACATGGCCAAGGCCATATATTGAAATTTTAAATTCACCAGAACGAATTTTACCTTCTAAGCTTAAGAGTAATTGTGAAATATTATCATCATCTAATATATCATTAATATTAAATTTTTTCATGTCTTTTTTAGTTGTCATAAATTTCTAGAATATAAGGCAATATTTGTTTTTTTTTAATTATATCAGAGAAAGGCAATCTAGAGACCTTTTTTATACCATAAATAATTTATCTCCCTAAATAGCAGTTGAAAATATTGTCAAAGGTAATAGATAAAGATCACGTTATTAGTACACTTGGTTCTCATTGTTCATTACAGGTTCTAAAGGGGGCTAAAGATGAAGGTTTTAAGACATTGCTACTATGTGAAAAAAAAAGGGAGAGTTTTTATAAAAGGTTCAAATTTATAGATGATTTATTTATTATTGATAATTTTAGAGATTTATTAAATAAAAATATAGAAACTGAATTATTAGATAAAAAAATAATTCTAATTCCACATGGAACTTTAATATCCAATTTTAAATTAGAGGAGTTGGAAAAGATCAATATACCAATATTTGGTAACAAATGGATTTTGAGATGGGAAGCTGATCGAACATTAAAACAAAAATTGATGACTGAATCAAATTTTAATACTCCATTACAAATTAATAAAAAAAATGAAATTAAAAATTTATGTATTGTTAAATTACATGGGGCTGCAGGCGGTAAAGGCTATTTTCTTGCGTGGAACGAACAAAGTTTTGAGGACGGATGTAAAGAGTTGATCAAACAAAAAGTAATAAAATCTGAAAAAGAATTATATATTCAAGAATATGTATTAGGAGTTCCTATATTTTTACAGTTTTTTTATTCTCCTTTAAATAAAGAAGTTGAACTCTTAGGTATAGATAGAAGGTATGAAAGTGATATAGATGGAATTGGGCGAATACCAGCACATATACAGATTAAATTGGATCTTGATCCTTCGTATAATGTTATTGGTAATTTCCCACTAGTGCTTAGAGAGTCGTTATTGCAAGAAGTCTTTTCTATGGCTGAGAATTTTGCTGAAAAAACAAAACAACTAGTCCCTCCTGGCATACCTGGTCCTTTCTGCATAGAGGGAGTTTATGACAAAAATGGCACATTTGTTACATTTGAATTTTCTGCGAGAATTGTAGCAGGTACAAATCTCTTTATCAATGGATCACCCTATTCGGATCTTTTATATAATGAACCCATGAGTATGGGAAGAAGAATAAGCAGAGAAATTAAACAAGCTATTAAATTGAATAGGGTGGACGAAATAGTAACCTGATTTCATATTCATTATCCTCCAGTCATTCGCGTGAATTTGTTTATTTTCTTTGATGTGCGTATATAATCCAAGTTTGCCAATGCAACATTAGCTGACTTTTTGACTTCCTCACTTGGATCACTTAATGCAGTTACCAATACATGTCTAGCAGCCTCAGAACCTATCACTCCCAATGCAACAGCAGCTTCATGTCTAACAAAAATACTCGGATCATTTTGAACTGCATAACTCAATGTATTGATGCCACTTGTAAATCCTAACTGTCCAAGTGAAAAAGCGGCCTCATGTCGTACCAAATCATCTCCATCCTCCATTAATGCTTTACTTATGGTTTCTACTGCCTGTTCCCCACCTATATCAGCAAGAATACAAATAGATCTAGTCCTAATGATAGGATCAGGATGAAACGATAATGCACTGAAAAATTGAATATTGTTATTGTTGAATTCAGTTTCCATTTCTCTTATTATCTCTAACCTATCATAATTTTCATTATAATTACTCTTCACGCTAAATTTATCTAGATTTTTAAATTCAAGTCTTCATATTAATCTTTCATAGGTTATTATATTTGTAAAAATAAGATATTCTTATGCGTCTAAGATATTGGCATCTTACTATATCTGAAATTTTTAATGCAAAATACCCTACTGATAAGGTCAACCATTGGGAAATAAAGTGCTTGTATGGAGAACATGAACATTTTGGAATATATTGGTATAAATACGGAACTCCATTTGATAAAGAGCCTGTTCATGGAATTTGCTTTTACTATAATGAGATACCAGAGAAAATTGTTAAGGAGTTAACAGATTATCTAGTATCAAAATTTAGTGGAAAAATTTTAAGGAGGCAATCAAGAGTGTTTCTTGAAGGATCAAAAGAAATTTACGATTCTTATAATATAGGTCAATTAGCCAATGAGGTTAGTTTAAAGTTTTCAATTCCAGTTGAAATAACTTTAGAATTCGAAAAAGTTACAAAAGAAGAGATAGACGATAATAGTTTTAATTTTCCTGAAAAAAAAGCATTACCAATAGTTGGAATTGATTAAAGAGTAT
>JANWKP010000058.1 GCA_025451315.1 Nitrososphaerales archaeon
CAATACAATTCTCTTTAGTAATAGATTAGTAGCAAATAGTAGTATCAAATCAAATTTTTTGGTAGTGAAAAAAATAAACGCCGCTGATCAGACTCGAACTGATGACCCACTGGTTAACAGCCAGCTAAGCTCTAAAGCGTTATTCGCTTTAAATTTGCTCTACCATGCTGAGCTACAGCGGCATTCAACTATCATTTTTTTAATCAAAATAAAAATGTTTTCTTATTACAATAAACAATTCGATTTCTCAGAACATCACAATAATAAAATATTATAAACTCATTAAATGATTTTTATTTTATCTTAGTTTAAAAACTAATGATTAATTAAAAAGGAAAGTTATGTAAATTTTTTATGAAGACATTCCATCTTCTTTGGCGTATAGATAAACACCATCTAAAAATACTCTCTGATCTTTATTTTTGATCTTGGTGGAAGATTCGATATTAGTTGCAGTTTGGGAAACATCTTCTAAACTGGGACCTTTAACTATAACATCTTCCCCGGTTACTACGACTTGGGTTAATCCTACAATTTTAGATATACGAGAAGATCTTTCTCCAAAATAATTTTCTACAATTACTTTTTTATCTTTTACCTTGACTGATATTGGAAAATGAGAAAAAATTATCTTAAGTTTATATGTAAACCCCTTTTCCGCTCCTTTTATCATACTAGAGATAATACTTTTTACAGTATTTATTAGCGCCAAATCTTTTCTTCGCTTACCGGGAGGATAAATAAAAATTTTGTTATCTTCAAAAACTAGTCTTATCGGTACTTTTGTAAAATCTTTAACGATTTTGCCATTTTTACCTTCCACAATTATTGTATTTTTTTCCTGGGTAACCTTAACATCTTCTGGAATTATAATTTCTCCAGACTGATTAACTCCTTTCCTAGTAGACATATCCTATAAGAACACCTCCTAACCCTTGACTCTGAGCATCAGTATGAGACATTATGCCTTTACTTGTCGAAACCAATAATAGTCCGAGGTTATAGGCAGGTAAAAATTGTCTTTCCCAATTCAGAAATTCATTCTTTTTTACACCATACCTAGGCGTAATAATTCCACACTTGTTTATTTTAGCTAATAATTGGATTCTAAATTTCCCCATTCTATTGTCATCTATTAGCTCAAATTCTCCGATATATCGATACTTTTGCATAACTCTGAGAATTTCGCTAGCAAATTTAGATGTGGGGATAACTAAACATTCTTTTTTTCGTCTAATTTCATTGTTATATAATGTATTAAACAAGTTTGAGACAATATTTAATGATGGCATTTAAGTTCATTCTCCAAATAAATGTTAATCCTATTTATTACTATCATACTTTGCTTCTCTCTGTATTTTCTTTGTTTTTTGATATCGATATATATTTTATTCATATTTCTTGAATCCTATGTTAAGTGCTACATCTCTAAAACATTGCCTACAAAGCATTATATCGTATTTTTGAATTAATCCATTGAACGCGCCACATCTTTTGCACCATCGTTTCCCTTTACCATGAGGGACTTCTTTTCTACCTGTTTCAGAATATTCACGTGGTTTAGGCATTATATAGCTTCAACTCCAAAATTTTTTTGAAAGAAATTAATAGATTCTTCTTTTGTTATTCTATGGTTCTTTCCGATCTTGTCTGGATGTCTTTTCCTGGAAATTCTATAACCAGGTCTTTTCAAAGAGATACATACATCCATTCCGAAGATTCCGATATCTGGATTATATTTAATCCCTGGTATATCTATATGTTCTTTAATTCCAATCGAAAGATTACCATTATTGTCGATAGAAGTTCTTTTAAAAGAATTTGATTTGGCGAGAAAAATTCTTTTCAAGAAGTCCAATGCCGTTTGTCTTCTTAAAGTAACCATTGCACCAATTGGCTCACCTTTGTGAATACCAAAATCCCTAACAGACTTTTTTGCTCCCCTCGGACTAGGTTTTTGACCTGTCAATTCTTCCAAGGCCATTTTAGCTCTCTCAAAAGGATCTCCAGACTTGCCCACCCCTATATTTATGACAATTTTTTCTATATCTATTCTTTTCATTTTTTCATTTGAATCATTAATATATTCAGACATCTTTAAGTCACTTTTATCTTTGGATTATTATCGCGATCACTAATAACCATAATCATATCTATCGGAATTTCTAATAATCGAGAGTCTACACTAATTATTACACGTTTTGGAAGAGAAAACGTTCCCTCTTTTATTTCTTGTATTTTTCCTATACTACCAGCATTGTCTCCTCGTGTTAATATAGCAAGACAATCAGATTGTAATTTTAGAGTTTCAATAATTTCTAATTCTGGTACTTTAACAAGACAGGTGTCACCAACTGAATAAATATCCTCCAAAATAACAGTTTTACCATCATGGAAACCATACTGAATTTTATTTCCTTTAATAATACTTTTATTTTTTATTTTTAAAAGTTTTAATGTCTTCTCATTATCGCTTATTTCAATTGGAGATAATAACAAAGACTTGCTAGGAACTAATCTGTAAACCTTCTGTTGAGAGGAAACCAACTCAATTGTATCCATCAATCCAACTGCAAAATTAACATTGTATCTAATTATATTATCAACTTTGACTTTACCTGCATTAACAATTTTTTTTGCTTCATGCATATTTTTTGTGACCTTTAATACATCTCGTAAAATTACACCTATAGAATAAGCATATTTTTTTGCATGTGTTCCTGGGTAAGTTCTTACAATAAAACGCCCTTGTTTTCTATTTATGTCCCAAAATACTGGAGCTAATTGTCGTTTTACAGTAGTTCGTCCTCCTTTATTAGCCATTAATTAATTCCCCTCCATTTGATACATTAAAAACATTTTGTTTTTCTAACACTACCATCATTTTTTGTTCCCCTTATTATCTTGACTATCACTTGAATCTCTTACTCTTTTTTGTTGTGGTTTAAGAACCTTTTTAACATTTAGATTTCTTCTTTTTCGAGGTTTTATTATATTAGATTTCATATTTATCCCTTTTTTTTCAGAGTTATCTGGTTTAACTTTTCTAACTACATTAGATCGATTCTTGTCATGCAAGTTTAAGGACGTAATCATAACATTAGAAGAATGTATTTGAACCTTAACTTTACCTCCCTTTGAGGCTTCTCTTTGGATCCCCTCAATAAAAAGAGTTGATCTTCCAGTTTTAACTTTTTCTACTTTACCTTCGACATTTTTGTATTCTCCTCTTAATACCTTTACAGTATCTCCTTTGATCACACGAGCATTCCTTTTATTGTATTCCTTACGTAAATTGTCTGAAAGAGTAGAACGTATATGTTTATCAAGTAAATGTTTTTTTATATTTAGAGTAGTATTTTTATTAATCATAAACAATCACCATAATATTAAACAATTGAAGAGGCCAGATTTGCTATTCTAGGCCACTTTTCAGCTGCTTCTGCAGCAACTGGTCCTTTTATATCTGTTCCTTTAATTTCACCTTCGGGAGTTACTAAAACTGCAGCATTATCTTCAAATGTAAGCCTTAAGCCACTTAGTCTCCTTATGGGATATTTTTGTCTAATTATGACTGCTCCAAAAATCTGCTTTCTTAACTGGGCTGGACCTTTCTTAACTGTAACTGTTACAAGGTCACCAACTGCACCTGAGGGCATTCTTGAATGACGACCATGGTATTTCGAGACTTGGACAATTCTGAGAACCTTGGCACCTGTATTATCAGCACATACTAGTTCCGCTGTGACAGGAAGCGCCCTCGTAATATAAGGACGAAATTCTGAGGCACCCTTGGCAGAGACTGCTCTTGATTTAGATGCCATCCTTATTCTCTCCCTCAACAACCACGAAAGATACTGTTTTAGAAAGAGGTCTACATTCAGCTATTTTGACTTTTTCTCCTATAGTAACATCAATACAATCAGGAAGAAAAGCATGTACTTTGGATGTACTTCTTTCGTATCTTTTATATTTTTTAACTAGTCTGTTATATTGCCTTGAGACAACAACCATCTTTGGTGCTTTATTACTATCTACAATACCTGAGTATAACCTTCCCCTTACTGGTAAGCTTCCATGGAAAGGACAATGTTGATCTTCACAAGTTTTTTTGGGAAGAGAAACCATAATACCTATATTTCTAACCATTCTTCATTATCATCTCTTTATCTTTAAAATTCTGTCTTCTGGTCTTCCTATCAATTGATTACCCCTTATAAAGCAAGCGGTTGAAGGGAGATATAAAATAGCTTTAAGTATAATTTTCTTTGGAATTTTTTTTATATCAGTTAATGTTCTTATGATAAGCATATTTTTAGTTTCAAAAATGATTTGACCAGATAAATTAATTATGCTAGATTGTGAACATTCACATAATTTTATTTTTAAACCTATCAATTCGTGATAAAGAATATTTTCGATTGTTCTCATTTCTTTACTCTTTTTTCGATTTTTCTTTCATTGATGAGTGTAAGAATTCTGGCTATATCTCTTCTAGCCCACCTGATACTAGCACTCTCCTTTTTCAATGTTCCTTTCGCACCTTCTGACCTTAATTTTGCAAGATCAGCTTTCAATTCTAATAATTTGTCTTCAAGATCATGATCGTTCATTTCTCGAAGGGTTGTTAATTTCATTCGACTCATTTAGTATTCGTTGGCACGCTCCCTTTTTCTTTTACTTTATTTTGGTTCATTGGATTATCTTTTATATCTTTGGATTTCGGTGTTTGTTTTTGTTGTTCTCTTGATAAATGCTGGGTATTTCGTTCTTGACTCTTTTTTCTATTAGTATTTTCTTGTACTGTAGTTTTATTAGGTTCGGTTTCGATGTTTGATTCAGATTGTGAATTACTATCAGGAACAGGTTCTTGTTTGGATTCTATAAGTTCAAAGTCGGGTGGTACCTCATTTTTTAATGCAATTCGTAGTTGGATTCCCATTAAACCCATTTTAGTCAGTACGTCAGTTAAGCCTAATTTTACTATTTTGCCTGCTGCGTTTCCACTCTTTGGTACCACACCTAAAGAATGTTTTTCAAAATGAGCCCTTTCACTTCTTAACTTTCCTGCAATACTAATTTCCACACCCATAGCTCCAGCTCCCATTACAGTATTCATTGTCCACATAGAAGCTCGTCGAAACGCTGTTCCTCTTTCCACGAGTTGAGCTATTCTATTGGCCATGATTTGGGGGTTTAGTTCCGGAACTTCAATTTCCATCACAGAAATTTGAGGATTATTCAATCCGAACTTTTGCTCTAATTTTGAAGTAAGATCTTTAATTCCTGAACCTTTTCGACCTATCACTAATCCAGGACGTGTTACGTATAATGTTATTCTTGTTCCAATAGGGGTTTTTTGAATCTCAACACCTCCATACCCTGTCTCTCTCAGAGATTCTTTTAGATACTCGTCTATTTCCATATTTTTATAGTTACTAGACATTACATTTTTTGCTGCGGTCATTCTGTTATTACACCTTCTTGGGCGACCATTTCAACATGTACAAGTGTATCAAATTTGGGACTTGCTCTTCCCATAGCACGAGGTGTAAATCTCTTCAATCGTGTTCCTTTATGAACAACTATATTTATAATTTTGAGCCTATCAAGGTCCATGCCTTTATATTCTGCATTACTTTCTAGATTATCTAAAAGTTTCAAAAATTCGTGAGTAGCTTTTGATGGAAATCGACCAGCACTGAATCCATCTCGTATATTGGATCTGTGTGCAACTTCGTTATTATATCTTCGAAATGGTACCGCTATTTCTTTCCGTAATACTGCTTCAAGATAATCTCTAGCTTTTTCAATAGAAAGATTTCTAAGTGCTAACGCAATCTCACGGGCATGTTTATGGGAGATATCCTTTTCGCGAAGGGCAGACCTTACTTGTCTGCTTTTATCAAAATTTTGATATGCATAAGAATAGTTTGGCATAAATCAATCACTTTAAAGGAACATACAAGCTAGATCTGGATGATCCTACTCCAGGTGAGCCATGTTGAACTCGCTTATTTGTAATAGCATATTCTCCTAAATAATGTCCTACCATTTCTGATTTAATTGTAACATCAAAAAATTCTTTACCATTGTGTACACTAATTAATAGACCTATCATATCAGGCAGTATAATCATGTCCCTAACATGAGTTTTCAGCTTATTCTTTAACTTTCCATCACGTGCTAGCTTAATCTCTTCTCTTAACGTTCGTTTTTGACCATTCATATATTTTCCGACTCTTTTGTTTAATGATCTTCGCTGTCTTGCATTTAACAAGGGTAAGAGTGACTCTATTGATATAGATTTTAGTTGATCTTGATTATAACCTCGAAATTTAAACTCCCTAACCAATCTGATAATATACCTCTAGTGGCTTATTTTTAAATCTACCTAGATAATAAAAGATACTCATTTTCATTTTCTTAAACTAATCCAAGTTTTGTAGCAAGGTCACGAGCAGAATCCAAGTCCTTAAACTTGGCAAAGGCCTTCTTTCCATCGATTGTTCTAGCTGTATTAACTTCAATTATTTCAGCCTCATAAAGATCATGCAGTTCTTGTTTTATAGATTTTTTATCAGCTAGCTCATCTACAATAAAGGTTAATTTTTGTTCTTTTTCTATCAAATTGAATGACTTCTCTGTAATGTATGGTTCGATAATCAACGGTTTTTCTTTTTGTAATGGCGATTTTTTCTTTTTTTGTTTAGAGGATCTGGTAGATTTTAAAGTGAATAAATTTTTCTTCATTGAGCTTTCATCTCCGATATTATATTTGATATAGATTTTAAATTAGTTAGCTCGTTAATAGCATTTTCAGAATAAATTGTCAATCTTGCTGGTTTAGAACCTGGAGCTAGATCTAAGACACTAATAAATTTAACAGATTTAACAGTAATTCCAGGGAGAGAGTTGTTTAATCTTCCTATCTTTTCATCATTACCTACAATTATCAGAACACTTAATGCAGATCTACGGTTTGTGCCATTTTTGTGGACAGATTTGTTTCTTCGAATAAATGTACGTTTTAAATCATCTTCTAAACCCAATTTTAGTAAAACTTTCTCTAAATCTTTTGATTTCACTATTGATTCAATTTCATTTGAAATAACAATTGGTAATTGTAAATTATCCTTAATCTTGTGGCCACGCCTTTTGATCAATTCTCCATTTGTTGTAGCTGCAATAGCAGAACATAAAGCTAATAATTTCTCTTTTTTATTTACTTTTTTATAGATATTTTTCCATGAAACAGGAGGATGTGCAAGTCTACCATGTCTTACACTAGCTACACCGGCGGCTTGCCCAGCACGTGGAAAACCTTCTCCTCGTGCTCTTGCAATTCTTGCAATTCCTAATCCTGTATTACGTGACTCTGCACTTACCATCTGTCCTGCTGCAGGATATCTACCTTGTCTTTGAAAAGTATAAGAATTAAGATGATTGTAAACTTTTTGAATTACATCTGGGCGATATGGAGTTTGAAAAACTGCAGGTAATGTTACAGTACTTTTATTGGTTCCATCCATTTCTAGAATATTTATTATGCTCATTTTGCGATTACCTCAATAACTTTTGGCTCAATAACCTTCTTAGTAGGATTCCTTATAGGTTGTCTCATTTTAACTAGTCTCTTTGGAACTCCAGGTATTGATCCTCTAACTACAATATAATCGGTAGTAACCAGTCCAAAATGTTTGAACCCACCTTGAGGATTAATTACTGGTTTTGAAGCTAGTAAGGTTGTTTGGGAAGACGCATCTGATGATACCAATAATATTCTTTTATTGTATTCAGTTCTTTGATGAAATCCTCTTTGTCCTTGTCTGGGTACCGAATACATAACCACCGCTGGAGATATCGGACCTAATGTTCCTAGAGCTCTCACACTTTTTCTAGATTTGTGTTGTTTTCGCTTAACACCAAACCTTGTAATGGGACCCTCTATACCTTTACCCCTAGTGATTCCTGATACGTCTATAAATTGACCATTTTGAAAAACATCTGAAATTTTAATTTCTTTTCCTAAAATACTTTTTAAATATTCATATTTTGTTTTATTATCTTTACCTGATACGCCTATTTCAAAAACAAATGGTTTTTTTTGAGATAAATTTGCTTTTTTAGGAAAAACTGACGCGATTGCAACAAAAGAAAAGATTGAATCCAAGGATGATTCAATTGTTTCAAAAGATTTTTCATTGTACTTGGTCTTGAATTTCCTGTCTAATCCTTTCGGTAAATCTTTAGAATAAGCATCGATAAAAGCCTTCTCTCCATAAAGATCTTTTTTATAACTTCTTAAGCCTATTATATTAATTGGAGGCGTTGCAATTACCGTTGATGAATTGTCGAGTTGTTTACCAAAATTCGGAGTTTTTTCTTTGTCATCTATTGTCATGACTTGAATTTGACCTGCCTTAAAACCAGCAAAGCCTAAAAGAGAAGTATTATCATTGTGTTCAGGCCAATTTCTTAATCTAGCCTCTTCACTCTTCGCTCTGTTTCGAGGATAAAACGCAAGGCTTCCTCGTCTTGGCGCGCTATACTTTCTATGACCCATGGATACAGCAACAAACCTTCCAATCCCATTAATAAATTTATATCCTCAGAATTAAGTAAAAAATACCTATAGCCTTAATTCCTGTTTATTTAAGGAAGAAAGTGATTGAATAAAGTCAAAGTGCCTAGAATTGCCTCTTCCAATCTTATAGTCTGAGTTTTTTGGTTAGGAAAAATATTCACATACATTGAATTTTTCGTATTATAGTAATTAATGAATATTTCTTTAATTCCTCTGTTAGGCGAACCAAAAACAATCAACAAATTTTCAAACTTGTTTATACTCTCTTTAAACTGAGATTCAACAGTTTGGAATGATCTCCCATTCCTTGAAGTAAATATAATAAATGTCTCCTCACCAAGTTTTTTAATATACTCTTCAAGTGAATTTACTTGTACTAAAGTATATCCAAAATAAAGCTTTTCCAAATCTCTTCCCGATGTCCTAATCACTTTTAACTCAGGATATGAATTCACAAATTTTACAACAACTTTTTCTCCATTAATTCCGTCTCCTAAGAAAGGAATAAGATAATCCAATCCTACATCAATGTATAAATCATAATTTTCCTTTTTAAAATCAATGGCTGGTTTTGGAGCATTAGTGAATCTGTTTCTATCCTTTTTATTAATAACAGAATTTGGATCATGAATCACTCCTACTCTTATTTCACCGATCTTGACATCTTTCGGTCTAACTTTGTTCTTATGCTGGGGTGCTCTAATTGGAGGAAGTAGACCTACATAAGATAAGTCGCTATCCATTGGATAAAGTGACTTTCTCAGATACTGTGGTGTATTCAAGAATTCAAGAATTAATCTAAGGAGAAACATGTCTGATTTGTCTCTACTTTCGGTTGGATCTTTGTATATAACAATTTTGTTTACTCCAAAAATAGAAAATGATCGGGCAAACTTTCCAATTTTTAAAGTTTTTTCTCTCAATCCCTTTTCGTCTAATAATGAAGTATCAGGGATGGCCACGGAAATTCTATTTTTTATCTTCATTCATTCACTAATTGTTTGACCAGACCATGGAGATTACTATTCGCACCAAAAAAAACATTCCTCAAGTTGCCTTTTTTATCAACTAAGATTGCAGAAGGTGTACCCTGTAGTTTATATTCATCAAAAGTCAAAGCGGAATATTTTTTATTCTTTAAATATTGTTTTACACGCTCAAATAATACTTTCTTATCTTGCTCACTATATGAATTATAGTCATTAATGTTCGATTCAATAAAATCGATGACATTGTTATCATTAAAATCTTGAGTATTTTTACGTAGCACGTCCATAGCTACAGGAAAAGGAATTTTATAATTAAGTTTATCACCATCGACTAATTGACGATACTGGCTTAAGGCATTGAATGTTTCTCCAATTACTTTCCCTGAAGTTAATAATAATTTTAAATTATCTAAAGTATTTTTATCATAATCTTCAAATGCGGTAGCCAATCCCAATACCACAACATCATCTCTGCTATTATTTTTGTAAATTTCTATTGCATTAGGAAGGGCATACATGAAACATCCTGGACAATTGACTTGGAATACTTCAATCAGAACTACTTTACCAATATTTTTATCAATATTTGTTGGTAAACCTTGTACCCACTCCGAAACATGCAGATTTGGAGCCTTTGTACTCATTTATAATGTCAATTAAAATAAAATAAATATAAACATTCGTAGACGCGACTAGTTACTATGCTTTTTCTTTCGGATTTGTAGGATTTTCTTTGGCTATTTTTGCAAACTTCTCAATCTCGTCTTCGGCTACTTTTCGCATAATTTTGCTTTCATTTTCGATCAACGACATTTTTACGTGAGATATTCCAGTTTTTTCTTCACTTACCAGATTAATTGATTCTAAAGCGAGCTTTCCTGCATCTTCTAATGATACATCTTGTGTGTAATATTTCTCTAAAAACTCATTTACTTGATCACTTCCTTGACCTATGGCAATTGCGTCGTATCCAATAAATGTGCCACTTGGATCAGTTAAAAATAACTCTCCCCCAGTTGTATCCACTCCTGCAATGATTAATGCAACTCCAAAAGGTCTGACGCCTGCATATTGAGTTAATTGTTGAGACATATCAGCAATGTTTTTCGCAACAATTTCTACATCAACTGGTTCATCATAAATTAATTTATTACTTTGAGCAAAAAATCTAGCATGATCTACTTGTGCTCTTGCATCAGGAATATAACCTGCTGCAGCTACTCCTATATGATCATCAATTTGGAAGATCTTTTGAGTAACGTTAGAAATTTGTAATTTCCTTGTTTTTTCTTCAACTGCCAAAAGAACTCCATCTTTACATTTTATTCCTAAAGCAAGAGTACCTCTCCTTACTGTCTCAATTGCATACTCAACCTGATATAACCTTCCATCAGGAGAAAATACTGTTATAGCTCTATCATAACCTGCTGCTGCTGGTAACAATTCGATATTACTACTTGCCAGTGTTTAATTTAAATTTACCTTATTAACGCACCCTCTTAAAGATTGGTAACTGAAAAAATTATGTTTTATGGCCATCCAAACATTCTTGCTACACATCCAAGAACAATTGAGATAACAAAAGACAATTATTTAACAAAAGAAGGAAATTGTATTGTAGGAATCAATGCTAATAAGGCTTGTAATGATTTCAATCCCAAATTACGAAACTTGATAATGAAGGATAATACTCCAATAAAGTTCAAAATAATTGTTAAAAATCAATCGTTTGAAATAAACGGGTTAGGAAACAGCAAACTAACGCTCAGTAATACGCATGATATAGTAATGAGAACTAGTAATTTTATATCCACAAGGACAGCCTCAATAAAATGTGATAAAGCCTCAATTCATATACCTAGAGAAATAATATTTTTATTACAGAATAATAAAACGCAAGGATACTTAATAGTTTCGGCGAATGATCTCTGAAAGGATTACTAGATTACTTAATTTTATCACCAGTTATCATTTCATATGCGAGAATATACCTTTTTGAAATTTTATTTATCAAACTTGAAGGTAATTGAGGAGGTTCAGGTTTTGTGTTAGTAGATTTATAATCATTAACTTTTTTCTTAAACCCTATAGTTGTGAGCCAGTCCCTTAAAATTTGTTTATCATAACTTTCTTGAATACATCCTTTTTTATAATCTTGACTTTTCCATATTCTGTATTCATCAGGACCAAGAGAGTCTCCCAAGATTATTGCTCCTTTCTTATTAAAACCAAATTCAAATTTTACATCTGCAATTAAAAACCCAGCTAGGCTAATAATCTTGTTCATTTTTAGATAAAGTTCTATGGATTTATTTTTCAGAAAAACAAAATCATTGTTTGACAAAATATTAAATGAAATTATTTCATTTTTAGAAATCGGAACATCGTGATCAAGTGATTTAGTAGTAGGATCAAATAATGGCTCAGATAATTTTGAAGCTATTACTGGATCAAAATTATGAGACAAAATTTCAAATTCTTTAGAATTTTTCATATCAAGTTTGTTGTTATTATATCTGTCAACTAGGCTACCGTAAAAATAACCTCTGACGACAAACTCAATAGGAATCATAGATAAGCGTTCAACTAGCATTTTATTGGAGTCAATAGTTTTTATAAAATGATTTTCAACATCAAGATTCTCAAACCAAAACTTAGCAAATTTACATAAAATTTCGCCTTTTTTGGGAACCTCCTGTTTCATATTAACATCAAATGCAGATATTCGATCAGAAAATACAAATACGAGATTATTGTTATTATTATCATCATCATAATATACATCTTTGACTTTTCCTTGATGCAATAATTTCAATAGTATTGAATATTACCAAAAATATCTTTTTATAAGTATCTATTATAAAGAATTATCATTAATTGTTATGATTTTTTATAGTGAAAAATACAATTTTAATGATAATAGCATTCGCTCAAAATACCAAGCACACAAGTTCACAATTTATCAGATATTGATTATAGCATATACAACGGGGATTTTATGGCTGAGAAGAAATCCACTATCACTAGTTTTTACTGCAATTACTCCTTTTTCATTACTATTTGTTTTATTTATCATTAGCGATGGACAATATACCCAATTTGCTATAAGCGGAAGCTTGGTAATGGCTTTAGTTGGTTACGGACTAGCACTCGGTCAGGATATTACCTATTATAAAACAGAATATAAAATCCAGGATATGTTTGTAGCATCTCCTGTTTCACCATTAACCTATATGACAGGGCTAGCATTATCGGAAATATTATTTGGATTTCCAGCCCTAGTAGTTTTATTATTTTTAATTTTTTATATTGGAGTCTCATTGATTTACGTTCCATTACTTATTTTTATAATACTTATTGTATGGATTTCCACTTCTAGTATAGGTTTCTTTTTATCTTCTCATATGTTACATATGAAAAATGCAACTCAAATAATATCTTTTGTTAATATTTTTTTAGCAATCTTGCCACCTGTTTTTTATTCAATTCACAAGCTCCCAGAGGCACTTCAATATGTTTCTTATATTGTTCCTACAACTCATGCGTCCTTGATGATTCAATATGCTATGGGATTTGATACTCCACCAAATTGGTCTGTTCTAATTGGAATATCTGTACAGTTAGTATATGCTATTGGTTTTATTACCTTAGCTAAAGCTCATTCAATGTGGAGGGAAACTTGACAATCTATAATTAATTTTGACTCAAAGGTCATGGTGGGATTTGGACCCACGACCTAAGGTTTACAAAACCTTCGCTCTGGCCAGGCTGAGCTACATGACCATGAATATCATCGATTTTTTATAAAAACCTATAATTAATTCTTTGCCAATATTTAAAATATATTTAAGTAACTATATTAATTATGAAAACTGATTGCCGATTAAAGAATTCAATGTTATTGTTACAATAGAAAATAAATCTTTTATAAATGACCCTGAAGGAGAAACTATTTATCGCGATTTAATATTAAAAAATAAATACAATAGTATTAAATCTGTAAGAACTGCAAAAGTTTTAAAATTAATAGTAGATGCAACAAATCCTAAGGAAGCAAAAGTAAGAGTAAAAAAAATGTGCGAAGAGTTAAGAATTTTTAATCCCGTTGTAAGTAACTGTCAAATTAACATTATATCTGATAAGTAGATTAGGCTAATTTAATAAAAATTTATGAATAAGTAAGAAAATATACTAATAGAATACAAAATACTATAGAATAATGGAACATACTTCTATTTTATCACTAAGTTGACAATGCCAATAATTAACAATAAAAGATACTTCCTCAAAATGGATAAAAATACTGATCAAATATTATTTATTTAATTATTTTCTATATTCTTGTGAGATAATGGACCTGATGATAATGTACTATTTAAAAGTAAGATAGTACGCAAATGCTTAGCTAAATCAGTTACAGTAATTATACCCACAACTTTACCATTTTCGAAAATTGGTAATCGTCTTATTCTGTTATTGACCATCCTTTGAACTGCAACATCGATTGGAGTATCAGGTGATGCAGAAGTTCTGATTCTCGACATCATTTCCCCTACCCTCACACCAGAAAGTTTTAATTCTTTTAGACAAATCTTTTTTATAAAATCTCTTTCGGTAACTATCCCAATTGGTTGATCATCAGCCAGAACAATTAAAGAGCTTATTCCTTTTTCGGTCATTAGCTGCGCAGCTTTTAGTGCAGTATCATTTTCAGATATCGTAATCAAATCTTTGATCATTATATCACTTACTAATTCAATCATGACAATGAAATATATAATAAAATAAAAAACCTTATAATTCTATCAATTTAAAAATATAGTTTCTTGTTAATACTTTTATCGATCCAAAAATATTAATTCTAATATATGCAATTGTAAAATATTCTAATGTTAAAAATTGGAATTCCAATTTTTCCAGGAAGTAATTGTGATAGAGATATTTATCATGTTTTAACAAATTTATATAATGTAAAAACAGATTTAATTTGGCATAAAAAAGACAATATAAAAAATTACAACGCAATAATCATTCCAGGTGGTTTTTCCTTTGGAGATAGATTGAGAGCAGGAATCATCGCGGCTCATAGTCCTATAATCAAAGAGGTGAAGAGACTTGGTAATGATGGAGTCCCGGTTCTAGGAATTTGTAATGGATTTCAAATTTTAGTTGAATGCGAATTACTTCCAGGTTCATTAATTAAGAATGATCACTTATCGTTTAGTTGCAAATGGATTGATCTGGAGGTTAAAAACATTGATACTCCTTTTACTTCTGCATTTAAAAAGAATGAAATTTTTAAAATTCCCATTGCCAATGGAGAAGGAAGATTTATTTTAGCTGAGGACCAGTTAAAAGAGGTTAAAAAAAAAAATCAAATAATTTTTAGCTATAGTAATGAGGATCCTAATGGTTCTCTCGAGTCCATTGCTGGAGTTAGTAATGATTCAGGAAATATTGTAGGAATGATGCCCCATCCAGAAAGAACTTGTCAAAGTGAATTGAAATCATTCGGATTGACAAATACCGCTATGAAAATTTTTGATTCGTTAATTGCATATATAAAAAAATAAGCTCATAAATAGTCTAATCAACATAACTGGTATTTGGAAATATTAACTAAATCAGAATTAACTCATTTAAAAAATGTATTACAGCGTGAACCAAATTCCTTAGAAAAAGAGATTGTTGGGGCGCAATGGTCTGAGCATTGTTCTTATAAATCCTCTAAAAAATATATCAAATTACTACCAAAAAAAGGGGAAAGAATCATACAAGGAGCTGGATATGATGCAGGTGTCATTGATGTAGGTAATGGATATGTAATTACCATACATATAGAGAGTCATAATCATCCATCAGCTGTTGAACCCTATGGAGGGGCAGCTACTGGAGTTGGAGGTATAATTCGTGATATTATATCTATGGGAACTATGCCAATTGTGCTTCTAAATGCTTTACGATTCGGACACATCTATTCACCTTATGCCTCTAATAACAATAAATTTTCAAGTAGAAAAAATAATGAATTATATTCACATTCTAAATGGCTATTGAAAAATGTAGTAAGAGGGATATCCGATTATGGAAATTGTATAGGAATTCCTACAGTGGGAGGAGAGATAGAATTTGATGAATCTTTTGCAAATTATTGTTTAGTGGATGTGGCAGCAATAGGATTTGGAAAAAAAGAGAACTTGATTAAAAATTTTATTCAGGAAGGTGATATTCTTATCCTCGCAGGCAGTTTAACTGGGAGAGATGGTATACATGGTGCATCATTTGCATCTAAGAAATTGGCAGAAGAGAATAGATCAGCAGTTCAGATTCCCGATCCATTTATGGAAAAATTATTAATTGAAGTGACTAGAGAAGCTATTCAAAAAGATATTCTAAAAGCTGTTAAAGACCTAGGAGGTGGTGGACTGTCCTGTTGCCTTTCGGAAACTTCTGCTAATTTAAATAAAGGTTTTGATATTGATTTGGGTAAGGTACCTGTCAAATATAATGAAATGGAACCTCAAGAAATCATGATCTCTGAATCACAAGAAAGAATGATGTATATTATTAGTAAGAATAAATTTTCGAGTTTCGCAAAAATTCTTAAAAAATATGAAGTTCCATTCGCACAAATTGGTACCGTTAAAAACCATAATAACTTAGTAATTCATAAGAACGGAAAAACTATCGCAAAAATGCCTTCTCATTTGATAGCTTTTGCTCCATTGTTGAACCGAAGAAGTAGAAAACCTAAATATATTCATGATTTGAGAATTAAGAAAATATCTGTGGGTGTTCCAAATGATTTTAATGAAACCATACTTAATATGCTGGCTAACCCAACTATAGCCTTCAAGAATTGGATATTTCAACAATTTGATCATGAAATAGGATTGAGAACTATCGTTAAGCCAGGAATAAGTGATTCAGCAGTTATAAAATTATATGATGATAAATTCTTGGTTGCAAAACTAGATGGAAATTCCAAATTATGTTATCTGGATCCATATCAAGGCACTTTATCATGTCTTTCTGAAGCCCGAGCAAATATAATTTCCTCAGGGGGAAAACCAATTGGCATAATTGATCATCTACAATTTGGAAATCCTGAAAATCCTGAAATTTTTTGGAGCTTTCAAAAAAGTATAAAAGCAATTATCGATTTTAGCCGTTTCAACAAAATTCCAATAGTTGGTGGGAAAGTCAGTTTTTATAATGAGACTAAAAATGGACCCATAAAACCCTCACCTGTAATAGGAATGGTCGGACTTATAGAAAGTATGACTAGTATCTCCAAAACTAATCCTAGCTCAGGTGACACCTTATACATTTTAGGAACAACATCAGATAATATGGGTGGTTCAGAATATTACCAGTTCCTAAATGGATTAACTGGAGGTTCGGTGCCAAAAGTGCACTTGGACATTGATCTGATTAACTCTAATGTAATTTTAAAAATCATAGAAGAAAATTTAATTTCCTGTTCCCATGATTGCTCTAAAGGCGGTCTTTCTATCGCTTTGGCTGAAATGGCTATTGGCTCTAATTGTGGAATTAGCATTGAGTTAGATAAGGTTCCTAATAACTGTAAAAGACTAGATTATCTTCTTTTTTCGGAAACTCCATCAAGATTTATCATTGGAACGGAAAACGAAGAAAAACTTGAAAAACAACTTTCTAATTTTAAAAATTTAACATATTCAAAAATTGGGAAGGTAACGAATTTGAGAGATGATATAATGTTTATGTCAAAGGGAAAAAAAATAATAAATATAGAAATGGAAATTGCAAAAAAATATTTTGACAAAATTTCCTTTATTATGGAAAATTATTGAGCCGATGCAATTAAGAATTTGTTTTGAATAAAAGATTTGGTAAGTTGACATATGATTAAAATATTTTAATGAACAAGTAAAGATATATTAAAATGGTAACAGAAAATTGCGGTGTTGTAGGTGTTTTTTCACTTGATCAACATAATGTCATTCCAATTCTCATAGATTCTTTGCGCGCTCTTCAGCATAGAGGTCAAGAATCATGGGGTATAGCGATACCTAATAAGAAACCATTTAAACAGTTAGGTCTAGTTTCCACTTATGCAGATAATTTTAAGAATATCGTTAGAAATTACAAATCGAGTGCTGCTATAGGTCACGTAAGATATTCTACTTTTGGGAAGAGTACAATAGAGAATGCCCAACCATTAAAAGTTAAAGATTTGTGTATTGCTCATAATGGAACAATTGCAAATGTTGAGGAGTTGGCAAATATGGTTGGAGGTTGTACGTTTACTCCTCAAACTATGAGTGATACGTACATAGCAGCTAAAAGATTGGTAGAACATATTTCCAATAGGATTAATGTAAAGGAGTCTTTACAAATTTTGAAGCAAGAGATGATAGGATCTTTTTGTTTCACTTTCATGACCGATAATGGATCCGTTTATGCAGCAAGAGATACAAAAGGCTTTAGACCACTGGTTTTGGGATTGCATAAAGAGACAAATACATATATTATTGCATCAGAATCTTGTGCCTTTTCAGCAGTCGGGGCTTACTTGATAAGAGATGTACAACCAGGAGAATTAATTAAACTAAGCAAGAATGGTTTAGAAACTGAAACATTTTCTTCTGATAAACCACATGCTCATTGTGCTTTTGAGTATACCTATTTTGCTCATCCTGCCAGTATTATGGAAGGTGTCAATATCTATGCAGCCAGAAAAAGAATGGGTGAATTTTTGGGTAAGATGTTCTCTATTCCCTCTGCAGACCTAGTAATTCCAGTACCGGATTCGGCACGACCAGCTGCATTAGGATATGCTCAAGAGACAGGGTTACCTTTTGAAGAGGGCTTAGTTAAGGATAGACATATCAATAAAGGTGCATTAAGAAGTTTTATCGAACCATATCAATCGGACCGAATTGAAATAAATAAAGGGATACTTCCTATAAAAGACATTATTGATGGAAAAAATGTAGTAATAATAGATGATAGTATAATCAGAGGAACTAGCTCAGCATCTATTATTCAAACCCTGAGAGAAGCAGGAGCTAACAAAATTTATATGATTGTAACCTATCCTCCAGTCCGGTTTCCTTGCTATGCAGGAATTGATTTTCCTTCTATGGAGGAACTATTAGCAAATCAAAAATCTCTAAATAACAAACAAAAACAAGAACTTAATAAAAAAATAAGTAAATTAATCGGCGCAGATAAAGTATTTTATAATGATACAACAAATCTCTCCAAAGCAATTGGGATCCAGGAAGAAGAATTATGTTTTACATGTTCAACTGGAAATTATAGTTCTCTAGGAATAACACCAAAGTTTAGAACTAGAGAAGAAGTAAAAGGAGAATGAATTTAACTATTTCACATATTTTTACATTAGAAGGTAATTCTTAATGAAATATTATTTTATATGATCTCAACGATTAAAGCTTTTGCCATAGATATTGACGGTACTTTGACTGAGAATGGTGGAGGAATTATACACCTTCCAGCTATACAAGATCTTAGAACCTTGGAAAAATTAGGATACAGAATTATCTACGTTACAGGACGATCTTCAGTCGAAGCTTATATCTTGTCTGTATTTGGAGGGACTACAAAAATAGCTGTTGGAGAAAATGGGGGAGTGGTTACAATCAGTCCGAAAGAGCATATTCTTCTTGGAAACAAAGAAAAATGTATTGATGGATATAAAATTCTAACAAAAACATTGGAAAATGTTAAAATAAAAAATGTTTTTGATCGTATGACTGAGGTTGTATTAGAGAGAAGTTTTGATATTGAGTTAGGAAAGAAAATCCTTAAAGAAAATAAGCTTGAGTTAGATCTGAGCGATAGCAAATATTCTTTCCATATAAATAATAGAGGAATCAATAAGGCGACAGGTCTTGCCAAAGCATTAGATATTCTGAAAATAAAACCTTCCGAAACAGTAACAATTGGAGATAGTGAAACTGATATTCCTTTGTTTCAATTTTGTGCATTTGCGATTGCTCTGAATCATGCTGACGAAACTGTAAAATCGAGAGCCGATCATGTTGTATCTGGTAATTCAGGAAAAGGGTTGGTTGAAGCATTAGATTATATAGCTTTAAATTTTTTTGGTAAAAATGCTAACAAATGACCGTTAAAAAAGTAATTCAGGAAATCAGAGAAATTATCAATAAATCTTTGATAGATTTAAAATATGAAGTTATCGAGTATGACGTTTCCGAGCCTCCCAAAACGGAGTTTGGTGATTTAACAACTAATGTTGCTTTTTTACTTAGCAAAAGAATGGCCAAAAAACCTAATGAAATTGCTAGAGAAATTGTCGATAATTCTATTAATTTTCAAATAATAAACAGAGGGAATGATTCTTTAATTCTCAATGCAAATGCCCACATATCAGGTCATATTAACTTTAATATCAATTATGTTAATTTTAACAACTTTCTCGTCAGATTTATAGAACAAAATAAATTATTATTACCAAATATAGGACAAAATAAAAAAATTGTCATTGAGCACACTAGTGTAAATCCAAATAAATCATTACATATTGGACACCTTAGGAATGTAGTAGTAGGAGACTCATTATACAGATTATTTAAAAAGACTAATCATAATGCTATTGTATTAAATTATATAGACGACTCAGGAGTTCAAGTTGCAGATCTTATTGTAGCATTTAAATTTGCTAATTTTAATCATGACAATATACAGAAGATTAAATTTGACCAATATTGCGGTGAAATATACGTTAAAATGAATGAACTATATAAAAATAACTCGGATTTAATTGAAAAAAGGAAGTTAGTTATCAAGGAGATAGAACAAGGAAACACAGAATTATCTAGATTTACAACCTACATTGTTGATAAAATCGTAAAACAACAACTTGTGTCTTGTTGGAGGATCAAATCAAGATATGATTTACTTGTAATAGAATCACAAATTTTGTTATCAAAACTTTGGGAAAAAACTCTTAATTTATTGAAGGAAAGGAATATTATTCATTATTCAACTGAAGGTAAAAATATTAATTGTTGGATAATTAAAGATGAACACAATGAAGAGAAGGTAGTAATTAGAAGTGATGGAACGGCTACATATATTGCAAAAGATATTTCATTTGCAGTATGGAAATTAAACCTAGTAGATGATCCATTTACTTATAACAAATTTTCCATACAGTGGGATACGTCCATCTTATGGAAAAGTACGGTAGATTCAGAAAATACCAAAAATTCCCCTCATGAAAATAATTTATTTTTAGGTGAAGACAAACCCATTAAAGTAATAACTGTCATAGATTCAAGACAAAGTAGATTACAACAAATAATTTCTCGTATTATAAACGAGTTAGATCCAAATACAAAAAACTACATATATCTTGGATATGAGACTGTTGCCCTTAGTTCAGATACCGTTCAATCTATTGGAATGGAATTAGATCATATAAATAAGAAAATTATTCACATGTCGGGTAGAAAAGGAATTTTTATCAATGCAGATGATATTCTGGATGAGTTGCACAAAAAGGCTTATTCTGAAATTAAGAAACGAAACCCAGATTTTGGCGATACTTCTATTGATGAAATCGCAGAAGGAATTGCAGTTTCAGCAATCAGATACAACCTGCTTAAACAGGATTTAGATAAAATGATAACGTTTGATATGAAAGATGCATTAAATCTTGATGGAGATACTTCTTTGTATTTACAATATTCATTTGCGCGAGCAATGAGGATTCTAGAAAAAGGTAAAGACATTTTGGAAGAATTTATCAATCAAAAAAATGATACTATAAGATTTGATCTATTAAACCAAAAGATCGAACTTGACCTTATTAAAGAGATATCAAGGTTTGATATAATTATCGAAGAAACACTAAATACATTGAATCCAAAGATTTTAGCAAGGTATGCTAATAAACTATCTACTAAATTCAATTCTTTTTATGAGAACTTGCCTGTATTAGGTACAGATTTACTTTTGAAGATCGGCAGACTGATGTTAGTAAGAGTATTTGTGAACATTCTAGGAAATCTTTTCGAAATATTAGGAATCGAATCATATTCAAGAATATAAAGATTAAAATCAATTTTTTTATAATAAATATTAATTGTGGATTATTTAAAATAAAAAATATGAAAATCTTTGTTGGTAACTATGTATTGCTTTATCATACCATGAATAAAAAGTGGCTTGTAAAAGTGGAAGAAGAAAAAAAGATGCACACACATTTGGGAATTATTGATATTTCTTCATTAATTGGTCTTGAATATGGTATTTCAATTAACACTTCTCTAAACAAGAAAATTTACTTGATAGAACCTACTATTCATGATTATATCATGAAATCAGAAAGAAATACTCAAATTATTTATCCAAAAGACCTCGGATATATAGCTATAAGAAGTGGGATTCAAAATGGATCAAAAGTATTAGAAATCGGTACTGGTAGTGGAGCTTTAACTACATTTCTAGCTAGCATAGTAAAACCTAATGGACATATTTTTACCTATGATATTAATAAGGAATTCATGAAAGTAGCAAAAAAAAATCTTGTTAAAGCACAGGTGGATGAATTCGTAACAATGACAGAACAAGATATTCGACAGAATGAGTATACTGTTCCGCATGAATTTGATGTTGCAATTGTGGACCTTGGTGACCCCTGGACTGCAGTTGAGGCTGCATATAATGCATTAAAAGGAAGCGGTGTTTTCCTTGCAATATGTCCTACAATGAATCAGGCAGAGAAAACGTCAATTTCATTGAAAAATAACCATTTCACAGATATAGAATGTGTAGAAATTCTAATTCGCAATATTGAAGCTAGGGAAGGTATGACGCGACCATCAATGAGAATGATTGGACATACTACCTACCTAATTTTTGCTAGAAAAATATTTCCATTCCGTCAGGAATATGACAATGAGATGAATTAGTATTATAAAAAATTATTAAATTTTAATTTTTTGATGCTTATTAGAATTTATGAAGGAGCGTTGAGCATCATTGTGTCCATCATTTTATCCTTTCCAAAAGATTGGTTGGTAGATTTTGTAATCCCTCCGTGATGGAAGTTGAGCATCATTTCCTCTATTGTCATAGTTGTAACATTTAGTATATTTCCTGTCCCTACATCTGTAATTACTTTTGTTACTTCATTCTGATCATCGAGTAAATAGATCACATATACTAGATATCCATTGACCGGATGGATAAATGCAGCAACAGCAGAGGAGTTATGCCCGATTTCTAATTCAGAATTATTAATGGCATCAGACAAACTAATTTTAATTAATGGATTAAAAGACTCTCTCAGAACTTTTGATATTTCTACTGATCCAGTCCAGTTAGAATTTTGGACATCAGAGGTATTTTTTTTTGTATCTGAAATCGTCATTCCATTTTTCAATTGTTGTGCATGTACATCAATAGGTATCACGTTGTATAAAAATAGAAATGACACAAAAAAAACAGTACCAACAAGCAGGAATATTTCTTTCTTGTAAAACATTTTTTTCATAGTAAAGAAATGGTAATACAATTATAAAAATATTTGATAGTTAATGGATATAGAACTTTAACTATGGATAAAGACTCATCGAGATTAAAGTTTTCCAAGATCTATCCTGAAAGACATAAGGATTATGTCCTTTAATGTTGACTTTTTTAGAAACCCTTTTTGACAAATATAATCCTATGGATCCAAGGATTCTCCAAAATTTACTATTAGGTGTGGATAGAAATGAGTCCAAAGTCCATTTTACCAAAGAAAATTTGGAAGGATGATGGACTAATATATAATTTAACAGTTGATCTTTAGAAGCAGCCAGCATATAATGAGCATGTTCAAAAAGTTCCTCCTTTAGTGCCAAATCTGCTTTCAAAATTTTGGATTTTCTTTTCAACATTTCTTGTAATAAAGAATCTAACTTATTTTCTGATTCAATAGAATTTATGCATCTTCCAAAAGTGGTTAGAACATGCGAATCACTTCCTGCTATCGATATCATTTTGTTGTCAAAAGAAAATTTCTCAGCTACTATGTTTGAATAATGATCTATATTATTACTGTTAAATGTTTCAATCATATCACATTTAATTGCATTTTCTCTAATTCCATTAGAAACTGCAAATGGGTGTGCTGCACAAGAAATAGCATTTTGTTTTTTTATTTCGTCTAAAGTTGAATCTAGATCCATACCTGGTTTTATAGTTTCATGTATTCCATAAGCCAAAACATGTCCTTTTGTATTTAAAGTTATTTCTTCAGCAGGATATATTTTAATACTTTTTAATTTTTCATGATTATCTCTATATTCTAACATTTGTTTATATCCATTTAAAGTGTTATGATTAGTAACGAACAAAACATCGATCTTTTTTTCATGTGCTAAAGATAACTGATCTTCAATGGTAACACCACAATCGAAGGGAATTCTAGGAGAATCATTCATATAATTAGAAAAAACGTTATGACAGTGTAATTCCATAGTTAATAAGTGAGTCGTATCTATAAACCCATTTTAGTGGGTAATTTCTCTTATATATGACTATCTATAACTATATATTAAAAAAAGACTGTTGAGATATTTTTTATTACAATGAAATTTTTGTATATCCAACTATAATAAATCGATCAATTATCCTTCTGCCGCATATTACTAATTCATCTGTGAGAAATTAGTTTAATATGATAAAAAAATTAATTTTTATTCAATACGTCTCTATTTCAAATACAAGATTTATTTATATCAATATTATATTATTTTTATGGTGATTAGTCATCTATTTTCAAAAATACTTGTCCCAGTAGATGGATCTGAACCTTCGTTTCGTGCAGGACAAATTGCTAGCCATGTAGCTGATAAATTTCACTCGGAAATCATACTTCTTTATGTAGTAGTTTCTCCATCCAATTATGAATATATTAATCTGACTGGTCTTGTTACACCTAAACAAATTGACATGATTATTGAAAACGCAAAAAAAGAATCTGAAGATTGGTTTAGGAGAATCGAAAATCTAGTGAAAGATACCAATCCAAATATCAAAGTGTCTACCAAAGTAATGCTAACGGGAGTTGCTGTTTATGGTGAAATCATACAATATGCCGAAAAAGAAAACATTGAGTTAATAGTTATAGGTACAAGAGGCAAATCTGGTTTTAAAAAACTTTTACTCGGTAGCACAGCATCAGGTGTAGTTACCTATACAAACTGTCCTGTATTAGTAACAAAATAAATTGATAAGCGTCATATAATTTAGTTTTATGTTTTAATTTCTCAATTACTATTAAGATAATTTTTTAACTCAGACAGTGAGTACATCGGTAATGAACAAGTAAAATCCTTGCAAATGTAGACACATTCAGTAAATTTATCACCATCCGCAACATCGATTTTTTTTCCTTTTAGTAGAGTAAAAATAGTTGATGCCATTAATTCTTTTAATTCATGAGATGAGTATTCTAACGTTAATATTATACTGTTTGGAATATATTGTTTCCTAATCCATGATTTTATTTCCCCTTTGTTATGGTGATTTTTATTATTTTGTAGTATAATTATTTCTAAAGGTTTTTTAAAATACAAATAAACTGAAATCAATAGTTGTCCAAACCCAAAAGGATTTCCTAATGCTGCCTTATAACAAGATTTGATAATCGATTCTGATTTATCCATGTAACCTTGGTCTTGAGTAAGAAAATGGAGACGTAATATTGCATAAAGTGCCATGGAGTTTCCGCTAGGTATTGCTAAATCATAGTAATTTTTTGTTCTTAAAATTAATTGTTCTTGATCGTCAGAAGTAAAAAAGAAACTTTTTTCATTCTCATCCCAAAAATGCTCAATCATAGAATCTGCATACTGAATGGCTCTTTGGAAATAAAATTGATTTGAAGTAACTTCAAAAACATCCAAAAGGGAATTAATATAATAGGAATAATCGTCTAAATACCCATTAATTTTTGAAATTCCGTCTTTATATGTATGTTTTAATCTATTACTAGCATATGATAATTTTTTTTCAATGAAATTTATAGTATTTTTTGCACAATTCAAATACTCATTGTCATTAGTAACTTTGTAGGCTGAGACTAGTGCAGAAATCATTAATGAATTCCAAGATGTTAAAACCTTATCATCTTTTCCAGGAGCAATCCTAGTTTTTCTAATGTTAAATAATACTTCCAATGACTCATTAAGAATATCTTCAACTTCATCTATTGAGATATTATACTGTTTGGATAGAGATTCTTTTGATTTCGTAATATTTAGAATATTCGTTCCTTCAAAATTACCTCCTTGTGTTATTCCAAAATAATCACAAAACAATTCAACTTTGTGATTATTTAATAAATTTTCTTTAATCTCATTTTTCGACCAAGTATAATATTTTCCTTCCACCCCTTCAGAATCTGCGTCTTGTGATGAATAGAATGCACATTCATTTTTTTCATTGTTGAGAGTCATTTCTCTCAATAAATATTGAACTGTTGTTTGAATTAAAGTTATATACTGATTTTTTGATGTTGCTTGGTAAAGTTCTGCGAATAATTGAATTAGCAAAGCATTATCATATAGCATTTTTTCAAAATGAGGTATGAGCCATTTTTGGTCAGTAGAATATCTTGAAAATCCTCCTCCTATATGATCATGAATCCCTCCCCAAGCCATCTTTTTAGCAGTAAATTCTACGAAATTAAGAAAATTACTATTTTTTGAATAGTCAAAATATCTCAATAAAAACAAAAGATTAGTTGTATTAGGAAATTTTGGGGCTTGTCCAAATCCTCCATGTAGTGAATCTGCAAGTTGTAGAAGGTTTACAGCTGATTCATCTAAAATTGTTTTTTCGATTTCTATCTTAGAATTATTGACAAGAACAGATGATGATGATTCTATAAGAGAATCCATCAGTTCCTTAGTAGCTTTATTAATATCTTCTTTTTTATTCTGATAGGCATGAGCTAATGTTTCTAATATAGTTGAAAATCCTGGGATTCCGTACCTTGATTGTTTAGGGAAATAAGTTCCTATATAGAATGGTTTCTGATCAGGAGTCAGAAATACCGACAAAGGCCAGCCACCATTCCCCATAGCAATTTGACATGCTTTCTGATATATATCATCAATATCTGGTCTCTCTTCTCTATCGACTTTAATACTGACAAATTTTGAATTGAGAATGCTCGCAATATTTTCGTCTTCAAAGGATTCATGTGCCATAACGTGACACCAATGGCATGCACTATATCCAATACTAAGAAAGATTGGTTTATTTTCTAATTTAGCTTTAGTTAAGGCTTCATCGTCCCATGGTAGCCACTCGACAGGATTATAGGCATGCTGTAAAAGATATGGACTCGACTCTTTAATTAATTTATTAGGTTTTTTATTATTATTTATCATAATTAACGAATGTATTACGATCTTTTAATTGTATATATTATAAATTATTTGAATGTATTCTTAGTAATTCTTTTAGCAACAATTTAGTTGCTTGAATGGAATATAGAGACAGTACAAAGGGATATGTAGTCAATAAAAGTGAAAGGAAATTGAGTTATTTTACAAATATTTTGATGGCTTGTGGTGGACACACATTCTCACATGCTAGACAAAATATACAATCTTTTTCTCTGGCCATAAAAGGTTTCCTATCAGAACCTTCATGACCAGGTGTATCTAACCATTCATACACATTAACTGGACAAGCTTCAATACATGCACCATCGCCTATACAAATATCAAAATCTACAGCGACACTATCTCCCCATATTCCCAACTGCCCGGGAGGATCAACTGGTCCCCAGACACTAATACCTTTAAATTTGCCAGTTTTTTGTCTTTTAGATTTAAAAGAGGTATCGATAGG